>CAZWXA010000186.1:0-7529 GCA_964637755.1 uncultured bacterium
GCGAGGAAGGCCGAGGCCTGATGGAGTATACTCCGCGCCGCGGCCCCGGGCATCTCCGAGCAGCGAGTGTGACGCGCATCCCAACCAAGGAGGAGACGAATGAAGACTGCCCTCGCGGCGCTCATCGCCCCGCTGGTCCTGCTGGCATCCGCGGCCTGGGCCGGTCCGCCGGCGTTCCTGCACGTGACGAAGACCATCGAGATCAAGGCCGCCCCGGCTGCGGTCTGGAGCGCAGTGAAGGACTTCGACGGGCTGGCCGGATGGCATCCCATGTTCGCCAAGACCCCGCTCGTGAGCGGCGAGAACGGGAAACTGGGCACCGTCCGCGCCCTGACCATCAAGGACGGTCCGACGTTCACGGAGGAGTTGCTCGAGTACAGTGACGCCGGGATGTTCTACACGTACCGGATCGTCGAGTCGCCGCTGCCGCTGACCGACTACGCGTCCACCATGACGCTCAGGGCGGGGCCGGGCGGCGGCACTCTCCTCGAGTGGACGGGCAGCTTCAAGCGGAGGTCCACGCTGGACAACCCGCCCACCGGGGAAGACGACGCCTCCCTGGTCAAGCTCATCGACGGCGCGTACCAGGGCGGCCTGGAGAACGTGAGGAAGCTGGTCGAGGGCAAGTAGGCCCCCTCGCGCCCGACACCCGGCCCAGCGGGTCCGGCTGTCCCGGGGGGCGGCTTGCCGGGGGACGACGAGGACTTCCCCTAGCCGACGCACTCCGGTGAGTCACTCGGTCAGCAGCCGGTAGCCGATCCCGGGCTCCGTGAGCAGGTAGCGGGGCCGGGGGCCTGCTTTATTCCTCCGAGCGCTGCGCCGCCGGCAGGGAGTGTCTGAGCGCGGCGGGAAGGTGCTTGAGGCGCTTGCGGACGGCGGGCAGCACGCGTTCCCGGTAGAGGTCGAGGTACCCCGTGCCCGTGATGCCCAGCGCCGGCAGGTACTGGTCGGCATACCCGACCTGGACCGTCTGACGCGGCCGCCCACTCAGGACGTTCTCGTAGACTCGGGCGAGGTAGAGGACCGCGACCTCGTTCCGGTAGTCGGGGTCCACGCCGTCAGGGGGCGAGAATTCCGGGTCCCGCTGGTGCTCGATGACCCGGAACACGCGCGCGGGCAGTCCCCAGCTCGCCAGAAGGCGCGCGCCAAGCTTCGAGGCGTCCAGGAGGTCGATGAGCGGCGCCAGGTCGGGATGCCCCTCCTTCAGCACGGGAACGACGCTCTTGCCCACGCTGTGGAGCAGACCGACCGTGGTGGCGAGCTGGGGGCGCACCGTCGTCGTGAGCCGGGCGACCTCGTGCGAGATGACCGAGATCAGATACGAGTGGGCGCGGGTCTGGCGCGACTCCTCGGTATCGGGCATGACGCTCTCGAGGCCGCTCTCGAGGACGAGCTGGTAGACGGCGTTCGTCCCGAGGTGCAGCAGCGCGTGGTAGTAGTCCGAGACCTTCGTGGGGAGGCCGTAGTAGGCCGAGTTGACCGTCTTGAGCACCATCGCGGCCAGCGCCGGGTCGTTCTTGATCGACTCGACCACCTCGTCGACGTTCACGTCGTCGTCGAGGAGCTTGGCCGCCAGGTCGGTGGCATAGGCCGGCAACCGGGGCATGCCCGCGATCGCGTCCTGGACCGGTCGCGCGGCGAGCGCCGCGGCGCTCCTCTGCTCCCACTCCTGGATCTGGGCGACGAGCTGCGCGGCCTGGCGCGCGAGAGCCCCGTGGCGGGGGACGAGCGCGTCGAACCTGGCGGCGGTCGACGAGCCGAGGGACCGGGCCAGCGCCTGCTGGACGGATTGCGACAGGTAGTGAAAGGCCGCCGGGCTGATCTCCACCAGGGTGGACGGTTCGATCGCCGCCGCCTGGTAGGCGCACGGCGAGGCCCCGGCTCCGCGCAGCGTTCCCAGACAGTCACCCTGGGTGAGGAGAGCGACGCGGCTCGGGTGGTCCCCGTCCGTCGACGTCAGCTCGATCACCCCATCGGCCACGACGTAGAGGGACTGGAGCGGATCGCCCTGGCGCACGACGATCTCCCCGGACCCAACGCGCCTCACGGTTGCCGCGCTGTACAGGCCGAGCATGGCCTGCTCGTCGAAGCCCGCGAGCCGCGGCCGACCGGCGGCGGCGTGCGGCGAACCCCCGGCGTCGGTCCCGGGGGAGGGTGCGGCGCCCGCCTGTGACCTGAAGAATTTCATCGACCGCTCCCGCCTGGTAGGCCGGTGGACGAGATGTGCACCGGCGCGGACCCCGTCCCGTGCCTGGTCTCGCGAGTGTTCATCGTCTCGGGCGCCTTCCTCGCTCCGCGCCCAGTCTCTTGATCGGCACGAGCCCGCTTCTGGTTGAGGGGTCCCTGCGGCGGGCTCGCCCCCCCTCTCGCGCGCCGGCCGGCAAGCCGCCGGTGTAGGCTTACTGGCGTGACGGGCGGGGCTCCGCTCATCGAGGTGCGCGGTCTGACCATGGTCTACCGGGAGGGCCGGGTCGAGCGCGTCGTCCTGCGCGACGCCTGGGCCAGCATCGGGCGTGGAGAGCTGGCGGTGCTGCTCGGGCGCAGCGGATCGGGCAAGTCGACCCTGCTCAACCTGATCAGCGGCATCGATCGGCCCACGGCGGGCGAGGTCGTCATCGACGGGACACCGGTCACGCGCCTGTCCGAGCGGGAGCGCACGCTCTTCCGCCGGCGCCGGATCGGCTTCGTCTTCCAGTTCCAGAACCTGATCCCCACGCTCACCGTGGAGGAGAACCTCCTCCTGCCGCTCGAGCTGAACGGGATCGCGGGGCGGGATCTCCCGCGCGGGGGACGCGACGGCTACCGGCCCGTCCGCGAGCTGCTCGATCTCGTCGGTCTGGCCGACCGTGCTCAGAGCTTTCCCGATCGGCTCTCCGGCGGAGAGCAGCAGCGGGTCGCGGTCGTCCGCGCCCTCGCCCACGATCCCCTCCTCGTTCTGGCCGACGAGCCGACGGGGAACCTCGACCTCGAGACCGGCCGCCAGGTGCTCGACCTCCTCGACCGGCTCACGCGCGAGGCCGGCAAGACGATGCTGATGGTCACGCACAGCCGCGAGGTGATCGGGATCGCGGACCGCATCTTCACGATCGAGCACGGCCGCCTCGTCGAGAGCGCGTGAGCCGCGCGCTCGCGCGGTCGAGCCTCCGGTACCTGCTGCGCCATCCCTGGCAGACCGGACTCGCGATCCTCGGGATCGCGCTGGGCGTGGCGGTCGTCGTGTCCGTCGACCTCGCGAGCGAGTCGGCCCGGCGCGGCTTCCGGCTCTCGGCCGAGAGCGTGTCCGGGCGCTCGACGCATCAGATCGTGGGCGGTCCGGCAGGCCTGGCCGAAGACCTCTACCGCCGGCTGCGTGTCGACGCGGGAGTCCGCCTGTCCGCACCGGTGGTGGAGGGGTACGTCACGCCCCAGGACTTCGCCGGCCGCACGTTCCGCCTGCTCGGGGTCGACCCGCTCGCGGAGGATCCCTTCCGGGGGTTTCTCGGTGACCGGGCGGGAGCGCCCGGGCGAGCGCTCGGCGCGATCATGACGCGGCCCGGCGCCGGGCTCCTCTCCGCCCGGACGGCGCGGGAGATGGGGCTCACCCCGGGCGCTGCGGTTCGCGTCCGGGTCGGGGGAGCGACCCGGACTCTCGTCGTCGCGGGGCTCCTCGAACCTCGGGACGAGCTGAGCCGGCTGGCGCTCGAGAGCCTCATCGTCACCGACATCGCGACGGCCCAGGAACTGCTGGACCTCGGCGGCCGGCTCAGCCGGATCGACCTGATCGTTCCCGACGGCGCGCCGGGCGACGCGGCCCTGGCGCGCCTCCGCCCCTTCCTGCCGCCCGGCGCCGTCGTGATCCAGGCGGGAGCGCGCGCGAGGACGATCGAGCAGATGACGCGCGCGTTCAGCCTGAACCTCACGGCGCTGAGCCTCCTGGCGCTCCTGGTCGGGACCTTCCTGATCTACAACACGATGACGTTCTCGGTGGTGCAGCGGCGCACGTCGATCGGGCTCCTGCGCGCCCTCGGCGTCACGCGGCGAGAGATCTTCGCCCTGCTGCTCGCCGAGGCGGCCGTGATCGGGCTGATCGGCACCGGAGCCGGGCTCGCGCTCGGGATCGTCCTCGCCAGCGGCCTCGTGCACCTCGTGACGCAGACGATCAACGATCTCTACTTCGTGGTCTCCGTGCGGACGGTGGCGATCGCGCCGCGGGCACTCCTCGAGGGCGCGCTGCTCGGACTCGGCGCGACGGTCCTCGCAACGCTGCCGCCCGCGTTCGAGGCCACGACGGCTCCGCCCAGAGCTGCGCTGAGCCGATCGGCGATCGAGACCCGGCTGCGCCGCGCCGTGCCGCGGCTGGCCGTGGCAGGGCTCCTCGGGCTGCTCGGTGGGGCCGGCCTTCTCCTGGTATCGGACACGCATCTCGGCCTCAGCTACACCGCCCTCTTCGTCCTCATGCTCGGCTTTGCCCTCCTGACCCCGGGCGCGACGGTCGTCCTGATGCGGGTCCTCCAGCCCGTGTTGAGTCGCGGCTTCGGCCTGCTCGGCCGGATGGCGGCGCGGGGCGTCGTCCGGGCGCTGAGCCGCACCGCCGTCGCCACCGCCGCGCTCATGATCGCGATCTCGGCGACGGTGGGCGTCGGCATCATGGTCGCGAGCTTCCGGAAGACCGTCGAGCGCTGGCTCGAGGCGACGCTCCAGGCCGACGTCTACGTGTCGCCGCCCGGCCTCGGCTCTGGCCGCACGGACGCGGCGCTCGATCCCGCGCTCGTGGACCGCCTCGTCGCCGTGCCCGGGGTCGCGAGCGTCGGCACGCATCGGGGGGTGATCGTCGAGTCGGCGGCGGGTCCGACGCGCGTCGTCGCCCTCGACATCGCCTCGCCGAGGTCATTCACGTTCCGCTTCAAGGCGGGCGCGGCGGGATCGGCCTGGCCGGCGTTCCAGGAGGGCGGTGCCGTCATCGTGTCCGAGCCCTACGCCTACCGCCAGAGCGTCGCCCCCGGCTCGTCGCTCCGGCTCCGCACGGACCGCGGCGAGCGGGAGTTCCCGGTCGCGGGCGTCTTCTTCGACTACGGCTCGGACCAGGGTGTCGTGATCCTGAGCCGCCGGACCTACGAGCGGTTCTGGGACGACCGCGGGGTCTCGGCGCTGGCGTTCCGCGCCGCGCCCGGAACGAGGGTGAGCACGCTGATCGACTCGCTGCGGCGGGCGGCGGGCGGCGGGACGGAGGTCCTCATCCGGTCGAATCGAGCGCTGCGCGAGGCCTCGCTCGAGGTCTTCGACCGGACGTTCGCCATCACCACGGTGCTCCGGCTCCTCGCGACCATCGTGGCGTTCGCCGGCGTCCTGAGTGCCCTGATGGCGCTGGCCCTCGAGCGCGCCCACGAGGTGGGTGTCCTTCGCGCCCACGGGCTCACGCCCGCGCAGGTCTGGGGCCTCGTCACGTCGCAGACGGGGCTGATGGGGCTCGTGGCGGGCCTCCTCGCGATCCCCGTGGGGATCGTGGTCGCGCTCGTGCTGATCCTCGTCATCAACCGGCGCTCGTTCGGGTGGACGCTCGAGGTCGACATCGGCGCCGGCGTCCTGATAGAGGCGCTGGTGCTCGCGCTGACCGCCGCCTTCCTGGCTGGTCTGGTTCCCGCGGCGAAGATGGCGCGGACGCCGCCTTCGCTCGCGCTCCGGGAGGAGTGAGGCCGTGCGTCTGCCGTGGTTGGGCTTGCGCGGGGTGGCTCTCGCCCTGGTGTGCCTGGTCAGCGCCGGGGCCGGCATCTATCTCCTGGGCCGGGGGGACGAGCCCCGCGAAGTCCGCGCGAGCCTCTCCGTGGCCGAGGCGCTGGCGCCTGAGCGGGACTCGGGTTTCCTCCGGGCGACCGAGCCCCGCCCGTTCGCCTTTCCCCGCGACCACGGCCCTCATCCCGGCTATGCCACCGAGTGGTGGTATTACACGGGGAACCTCCAGGCGGAGGACGGCCGGCACTTCGGGTTCCAGCTCACCTTCTTCAGGAAGGCCTTGACCTCGAAGCCGGTGAAGCGGTCGTCGGCGTGGGCGGCGAGCGACGTCTACATGGCCCACTTCGCGGTCGCGGACGTCGCCGCCCGCCGGTTCCATGCCTTCGAGCGCCTGGCCCGCGCGGCGCTGGGACTCGCGGGCGCCCGCGCGCACCCGTTCCGCGTCTGGCTGGAAGACTGGTCGGCCGAGGCGTCGGGCCCCGCGAGAGCGAGCGCAGGAGGCTGGCTCTCGTCGCCGGATCGGCCCACCCCCACCGAGGGCCGCGGGGACGAGGCGCCAGGCCTGCGCCTCCATGCTGCGGCCGGGGGTGTTGCCGTTGATCTCACGCTCAGGAGCGCGAAGTCACTGGTGCTGCAGGGTGAGCGCGGGCTGAGCCGGAAAGGCCCCGAGCCCGGCAACGCGTCGTACTACTACTCGCTGACGCGCCTGGAGGCCAGAGGCGTGGTCACGGTCGGCTCCGCGGCCCATCGCGTCACCGGCTCGGGCTGGATGGATCGCGAGTGGGGGACCACCGCCCTCGGCACGGAACTGGTCGGGTGGGACTGGTTCGCGCTTCAGCTCGCCGACGGCCGCGACGTGATGGTCTACCGGCTCCGGCGCCGCGACGGCGGTACCGATCCCTTCAGTCGGGGAACTCTGGTGGCCGCCGACGGCTCGACGCGGGCGCTGGCCCGCGAGGCCGTCGGGATCGAGGTCCTCGGCACCTGGCGGAGTCCACGAACGGGGACGGTCTACCCGTCCCGCTGGCGGCTCAGGGTTCCTGGTGAAGACCTGACCCTCGACGTGACCCCCGAGCTGCCCGACCAGGAGCTCGATCTCACCGTTCGGTACTGGGAGGGCGCGGCGCGCGTCACCGGCACCGCCGCGGGGCAACCCGTCAACGGCCACGGGTACGTCGAGCTGACCGGGTATGGCGACGGCCGGTGACCGGGTTCCCCCGACCGGCCTCCTTGACCGCCTCGAAAGCGAGGGGGAAAACGTCACGGTCCTGTTCTGCGATCTCGCCGACTCGACGACAATGGCGGAACGGTCATGCTCAGGGGCCGCGGTGCGAGCATCGCGCGCCCGCGGTCCGCTGTAGCAGGGAGTTGGGCGGCTCGCCCGCAAGGATGAGCTCAGCTCCCGCTTACGGGGCGTACCTTCACCTCGATGGTATTCAAGCGAGACATCACCAGCACCGGGATCTTTCGGTCGGCTGCTCGTCGCAACTTCGTGAATCCGCGCCTCTGTTTAACGACTTCGAAGGTGTTGAAAGCGGGGCGAGCTTTGGTCAGAGTCGCCTCTCGCACTCGTTCGCCGAGGGAGCGCCGTAGGACGCTCTCTTCAGCGTTGCAACGGGCCCCGGGGTGCGCTCCCGAGCGTCGTGCCGGGCCAGGTCCTCCCGAGTACCTTGAACCGGCTTCACCGAGGTCGCGCGGCCGACCGGATGGATGCGCGAGAGCAAGGACCCGTGCAACTTCGCCGGTTCGATGACAGCTCGATCCCCGTTCGGGATCTGCAATCGTCACGATTCCTCGCGCAACCTACTTTCGTGCGTCCT
>CAZWXA010000187.1:0-7510 GCA_964637755.1 uncultured bacterium
GCGGCGTATAGGAATACGCCTCAGTCGTCGCGATCCACTCGGGCCTCGCCTCGGCCCTACCTCGGCTCGAACTGCGACCGCCTTGCATCTGGGCCTTTTTGAGCGGCCCGCGGGTTCTTCAGCATCCTGCTAGCCGATGCGGAACGGCCGGGCGGGCCGCTCGAGAAGGGCCGGCGGCAACGCGGCCGCGGTTCGAGCCGAGGCGGGGCCGAGGCACGGCCCGAGTGGCCCTCTTCCAGCGGCCTGGTAGGATGATGACGCGGCTCGTCCTGCCGATCTTTCCCCTGCCCGAGCTGGCGTTCTTCCCGCACACGCTCCTGCCGCTTCACGTCTTCGAGGCGCGCTACCGCGCGATGGTGACCGACGCGCTTCCCCGCGACCGGAGGCTGGCCGTCGTGGGGCTCAGGCCGGGGTACGAGCCGTCGTATGCCGGCAAGCCGCCGGTGTACCCGGTGGCCGGGGTCGGAGAGATCGTGAAGTGGGAGCGCCTGCCGAGCGGCCGGTACAACATCCTGCTCCGGGGCGAGATGCGGGCCCGGATCGAGCGCGAACTGCCGACCGATACCCTGTACCGGGTCGTGGCGGCGAACCAGCTCGAAGAGAGGCCGCCCGGTGGCGACGTGGACCCGCTTCTTTCTCGCATCCGGGCCGGGTGTCGCCGGTTGCTCGGTGCCGTCGGTCGGCCTGCCGACCTGCTCGACGAGGCCCTCCGGGACGGCCAGCCGCCGGGCGCCATCGCGGATCAGGTCGCCTCGGCGGTGCTCTCCGACGTGCTGGTCCGCCAAGAACTGCTGGAGACGCTCGACGTCGACACGCGCCTCCGGCGGCTCTCGGCGGCGCTCGACGATCTCGTCCGTCACGTCACGGGCCGCCGCGACCCCGACAGCGGCGCCCCATGACTGCGTGGCGGGAGCGCCCCGGGGCGCATCCGTCCGGTCAGATCGCCCGACGGCGCGCCAGGACCCGCGCGGCGATCACCGAGATCGTCCTGGTCTTCTTCCTGTGCACCCCATGGCCGTCCGCCGCGACGCCCGCCGCGGCGGAGACCCGGTGGAGCTGGCTTGGCGTGCGCATCCGCGATCTGTCCGAGGTGGAGATGGACGAGATCACGCTGCGTCACGGTATCCGGGAGGGCTACGGCGTCGTGATCGTCGCGGTGCTCGAGGACTCGCCCGCCTCGCGCGCGAGGATCAGGAGCGGTGACGTTGTCGTCGGGTTCGCCGACCGGCCGATCGTCGACAGCCGGACGTTCCAGCGGGTGGTGGGCCGGGCGCCGGTGGACCGGGATCTGCCGCTCACGGTGCTCCGCCGCGGTGAGGGCCGGAGACAGGTGGCGGTGCGGCTCGTGCCGATGCCGCGGGAAATCGCGGGCGAGCGGGTGGCCGCCGAGTTCGGCTTCTTCGTGCGCGAGGTCGTGGCCGAGAGGGCGGCCGGGACCTCGCCGGGGCCGATGGAGAGCGTGGCGGTGGTCGCCGATGTGCTGTCGGGGAGCCCGGCCGAGCGCGGCGGACTGCTCGCCGGTGACGTCCTCCACCAGATCAACGACGAGATGTTGCCCTCGTTCAGGGACGCGAGCCTGGCGCTTGCCAGGGTCCCTCTCGACGCGCCCCTGCGCCTCGTCGTTCGCCGCAGCGGGGCGGACGATCTCCCGCTCGTCCTCCCGCATCCGGGAGCGCCCTGAGCTCCACGACGTCCGCGCTTCGTCCTTGACAAACGGCGGACAGCAGCCATACCGCGGCTGCCGGCGCGCTGGGCGTCCTCGCCGTTCACTCCTCACCTGGAAGGGCCGGTATGAACTGGATCCAGGTCTACGATCCCTTTCACCTCTGGCAGGTCTCGACGCTCGTCGCCGCGCTTCCGATCATCGTGCTCCTGGGTCTCCTGGCCGTCTTCGGCGTCAGGCCGCACTGGTCGGCCATCGCGGGGGGCACCACGGCGGTCGTGGTGGCGAGCGTGGCGTTCACGATGCCCTGGTCGCTCTCCCTCATGAGCTTCCTCTACGGGGTGGCCTTCGGTCTGATCAAGATCGCCTGGATCGTCGTCGCCGCCGTGTACCTCTACGACATCTCGGTGGCGACCGGCCAGTTCGAGATCCTGAAGAACTCGATCGCCACCGTGACGCCGGACCGGCGCCTGCAGGCGCTCATCGTTGCGTTCTGCTTCGGCGCCTTCATCGAGGGTGCCGCGGGCTTCGGTGCCCCGGTCGCGATCTCGGCCGCGATCATGATCGGGCTCGGCTTCCAGCCGTTCTATGCCGCCGCCTTGAACCTCATTGCCAACACGGCGCCCGTGGCCTGGGGCGCCATCGGCACGCCGGTCCACACGCTCGCCGCCGTGACCGGCCTGCCCGAGTCGGATCTGAGCGCGATGATCGGCCGCATCCTTCCCTTCACGGCGCTGGTGGTCCCCTTCTGGCTGGTGCGGGTCATGGTCTCCTGGCGCGAGACGTTCGAGGTTCTCCCGGCCATCCTCGTGACCGGCGCCTCGTTCGGCGTGATGCAGTACTACTGGTCCAATCACGTCGACAGCAACCTGGTCGACATCGCGGGCGGCATCTTCTCCCTCGTGGTCGTCATCGTGTTCCTGAGGTTCTGGAAGCCGGCCCGCATCTGGCGCTTCCCGGACGAAGCCGCCGAGAGATCAGGCGCCGCCGGGCCGCGCTACGGCGCCGCCCAGATCGCCAAGGCCTGGATGCCGTTCGTCCTGCTCTCCCTCTTCGTGCTCGCCTGGGGCCTGCCGTCGATCAAGCGCACCCTCAACACGTGGACGACGCCCGCCTTCGACAAGAAGGGGTGGGAGGTGCCGCTGCTCCACAACGCCGTGAGCCGGGACGTGCCGGTGGCGCCCAAGGTCACGCCGGAGGCGGCCCGGTACGATTTCAACTGGTTCACCGCGACCGGGACCGGCTGCTTCCTGGCGGCCCTTCTCTCGGGACTGCTGCTCGGGCTCAGCCCGGCGGACCTGCTGCGCATCTTCCGGCGTACGCTCGTCCGGATGCGCTTTGCGGTCCTCGCGATCTCCTGCATGCTCGGGCTCGGGTTCGTGACGCGCTACTCGGGGATGGACGCGGTGCTCGGGCTCGCCTTCACCCGCACGGGATGGCTGTTCCCGTTCTTCGGAACGTTCCTCGGCTGGCTCGGTGTCGCCCTCACCGGAAGCGACACGTCGTCCAACGCGCTCTTCGGCGGCCTTCAGCGGATCACGGCCCAGCAGCTCGGGCTCGATCCGATCCTGATGGCGTCCGCCAACAGCGCGGGTGGAGTCATGGGCAAGATGGTGGACGCGCAGTCCATCGTGGTCGCCACCGCAGCCACGAACCAGGTCGGCAACGAGGGCAGGATCTTCCGCTTCGTGTTCTGGCACAGCATCGCACTGGGCGCGATCGTCGGCGTGATCGTGATGCTGTACGCCTACGTGTTCCCCGGCGGCGTCCCGCACGGGCTCACCTTCGTGAAGTAGCCCGCGGCCGCGCCGCCCCGGCTCGCGCCGCCGGGGCTCACCGGGCGACGGACCGGCGACCCTACCGCCGGGCCGAGGGCCGACCCGGGGGGGGACTCGGGGCGCTCAGGCCGGGGTCACGCGGTCGGCCGCCTCGGGGAACACGATCTCGGCGATCGCGCCCCGTCGATCCCCGCGGTTCCGGAGCGTGAGCTGAGCGCCGTGCGCCTCGGCCAGCTCGCGGCAGATCGAGAGTCCGAGCCCCAGCCCGGCGGTCTTCGTCGTGACGAAGGGTTCGAAGAGCGAGAATCCGGCGTCGAGGCCCGGTCCCTCGTCGATGACCCGTACCCGGGCTCGCGAGCCCTCCCGCTCAGCTCGCACGAGGATCCTCCCGCCCGCCGCCGTCGCGTCCATCGCGTTGCGCAGCAGATTCTGGAAGAGCGGGACCAGCTGATCGGGATCGCCCGCGACGGCGGGGACGTCCGCGGCGGCGTCGAGCAGGAGCGTGACACCCTGCCTGTCTGCCACCGGCGAGAGCATCGAGACGATGTCCGCGAGGATGGTCGCCAGCTCGACCGGACGACTGGGACCGACCGTGTCGGGGGAGAGCGCGCGGAGCCGCTCGGACAGCTTCACGATGCGCGACACCTCGGCAGGAACGACGCGGGCGACCAGATCCCGATAGTCGGGGTCACCGAGGCGGTCGCCGAGGAGCGACACGAGGTTGGAAATGGTCGCCAGCGGGTTCCGGACCTCGTGCGCCAGGCTCGCGTACATGCGACCCATCCGGGCCAGGTGGGCGAGCCGCTCGCTCTCGCGCTGGAGCGCCAGCTGCTGGCGGTGGAGAATGGCCGTCTCGAGCGCCATCGAGGCCACCTCGGCGAGGTCCTCGAGGAAGGTGAGGGCGGGCGCGACGTAGGCCTGTCCGCCGCCGCGCGGCCCGAGAAGGACCACGCCGAAGCGCTGGCCGCCGCGCCCGAGCCCGACCCACACCTCGAACCCGGCGTCCCTGAGCGTGGTCTCGGCGTCGCTCACCCCCTCGGCGGCGGTGGGGACCGCACCCAGCAGGTGCACGGCGGGGAGGGCGCCCTGCACTGCCCACGCCGCCGTGGCGATCCGGTCGTCGGCCGGCTGCCCGGTGGGTCTGGAGTTGCCCGCCGCGGCCTCGGGGCCGTGATCCGGCGTCTCGGTCGTGATCACCAGCGCCTCGGGAACGAGGGTCGAATTCAGCAGCCGCCGGAGTTCCGCGGTGATTTCCTCGACAGTGAGGAAGCGGCTCAGACGACGCGCGCCTTCCTGCAGCGCACGGTCGAGGTCCGGTCGTCCCCGGAGCAGGTAGCTGTCGATCACCCTCGCCAGGCGGGGCGCCACCGGGGCCGAGAGGCAGATCGCCGCGGCGCCGAGCAGGATGAGCACCTCGACGGGCACTGGCACCTCGTCTGCCGGCCCTCCCAGCATGAGCATCAGGAGTATCCAGATCGCCGCCGAGACGGCCCCGATGACCACCGTGAATGCCACGCTCCTCCGGATGACCACGCGGAGGTCGAGCAAGCGGTGCCGGATGATCGCATGACTGACGAGGAGGACCAGGGGAAGCAGGCAGTATGGCCCGAGCGCGCTGTACCGGGACTGCCCCGTGATGAGCGGCACCAGAAGGTTCGCGGTGACGCCGCCGGTTGCCGCGATCACGAGCCCGATGCCGAGATACTGCAACTGCACTCGCGCGAGGCCCCGTGCCCGGCGCCACTTCGTGATGAACACGGCCAGACCGGTCACCGCCGTGGCGAGGAAGTAGAGGGCGAAGAGAGGATAGAGCGGCCCCGATTCGCGTGTCAGGCCGGCGGCTCCCAGCCCGCCGTGGGTGTGCGCGACGAGACGAGTCGTTGCCGAGGTGAGCATCGCGGCGAGCCCCGCGGCCCAGACCGCCCTTCGGATCTCGAGACGGGGCCAGTTGCTCGGCGCGGGGTAGACCCACGCGAACGAGAGAAAGGCCGCGGGAACAACGCAGGCAGCGGCGAACGTGAATCGTCCCCACGCGTCCGGCCAGAATCCGCCGTACAGAGCGCCGATGCCCAGAACCCAGCCCGCGAGACTCGCGGTGAACAGGGCGAACGACCGGTTGACCGGGTTCGTGTGTCGCCCTCTGAGGACGAGGAGCGCCAGCCCGGCGAGAGCCGCTGCCAGCACCAGAAGGGCGGCGGAGGACACGGGGCCCGTCAGGAGTCGGAACGGGTCGCCATGGATCGGATTCTAGCGTACCGGTCCGGGGATTGCGACCCGGTCTCGCCGGGGGGCCCGCCTTTCCACCTAGCCGGCAGGCCCCTTGCATATCAATTGCCAACGACTGTCTCTTTCCGATCAGGGCGAACCTGCCGTGAGGCAGGCGCGCAAGGCCGCGGGTCAGCGCTCGAGAGCCGCCGAGAGCCTGGCTACCGAAGAAAGAGGGGAATTGCCCCTCGACGGGGAGGGAAGGTCAAGCTTCCCGAGAGAGGGGACCCCGGATGCTGGCCACGCGCGATGCGCCGCTCGCCCGCTCCTCCCCGCTCCGCGATGCCGATCGTCCCGCGCGCGTCGCCGCCCGCCGCCCGCGGGAATGGTGGTCCGACGAGGATCTCGTCGGGCACGTCGAGTTCGATCTGGCGCGCGACGTCGAGACGTTCGACGGGGCGTTTCGTCTGATCCATGACCAGTACGTCTCGCGCGGTTACATGGCGCCGCGGCCCTCCGGGCGCCGTCTGAACCTTCACAACGCGCTCCCGACCACGAAGGTCTTCGTGGCGACGGTGGCAGCCAGGGTGGTGGGGACGGTCACGCTGGTGGAGGACTCCTCCCTCGGGCTGCCGATGGACGAGATCTACGCCTCAGAGCTCGAGCGCTTCCGTCGCGCGCGGCGTTGCCTGGGAGAGGTGTCGGGCCTGGCCACCGACCCCGGATGGCGGAGTCTCGGGCTGGCGATCCTCGTCCGCCTGATGCGGATGCTCGTGGTCTACGCGGCAAAGGTTGCCGGTCTCGACAGTCTCTGCATCGCCGTCAACCCCCGCCACGTCGGGTTCTATCGCCGGTGCCTGCGCTTCCGGCAGTTCGGCGAGCTGAAATCCTTTGCGAAGGTCAACGGTGCGCCGGCGGTGGCGCTCTCGCTCGACCTCGTCGGGGTCCGCGCGCTGATCGACCGGGCGCGGGACGGGTCCGGCGCGGGGGACGGACTCGTCGATTTCTTCTGTGGCGCGGAGAGTTACCGCCGGGTCATGGAGCGATTGTGCCTGCACCTCGCCGGCGCCCGGCTCACGGCCGAGCAGTTCTCTCGTCTCTTCGCCGACGGCCTCGCAGATCCTCCGGACGCGAGTTTCGGGATGCTGGACGCGAGTCCCATCTGCGCGTGAGGTCCCCGGGCTCGACGCGCGCGACGGCGCGCCCCACCCGGGCTCGCTCTCGACCCGCCTCCCGCCGGGAGCCGCGGCCCTCGGCTCGGAGCGCGCGTCCCGGCTGGGCCGGTTGACCTCGAGCCGGTGAATGCGCCGGGCCTTCGGTTACAATGGCCCCGTGGTCACACCGTCGACCCCCCCGGCTGCGATGTCTGCCTCCTCGACCACACCTCGCATTCTCGTCGTCGACGACGAGGTCGGCCTCCGTGAGTCCTTGCGCATGATGCTCAAGGTGGACTTCGAGGTGGCGACGGCGGAGAGCGGGCGGCGGCGCTCCGCGACTTGCCGCGCGTCCGCCCCGACCTCGTGATCATGGATATCAAGATGCCGCAGATGGACGGGCTCGAGGTTCTGCGTCAGATCAAGGCCCTCGATCCCTCCGTGCCCGTGATCATGATCACCGCCTATGCGTCGCTCGAGACCGTCAAGCGGGCTCTGACGTACGGAGCGTTCGAGTACCTGATCAAGCCGTTCGCGCGGGAGGATCTGGAGGAGACGGTACGGCGGGCCCTCGCCAAGCGGCGCTCGGAGCTCGAGATCTCCGACACCCGGCAGTCACTCGAGCACATCACCTCGTCGGCGCCCGACTCGATCATCTCGATCGACCCGTCGGACCGCGTGGCGAGCTGGAACCCGGCGGCGGAGCGGAT
>CAZWXA010000188.1:0-7507 GCA_964637755.1 uncultured bacterium
GCTCGAGGTCGGCCTTCGTCGCCGGGGTGTCTTCCAGGACGTCGTGCAAGAGACCGGCCGTGACCGTGGTCACGTCCATCTTGAAGGCCACGAGGAGATTGGCGACGGCCAGGGGGTGGGAGAGGTAGGGCTCGCCGGAGGCACGCTGCTGGCCCTGATGCGAGGCCTCGGAGAACCGATAGGCGCGCTTGACCACGTCCAGGTCGGCGCCCGGCTGGTACTTTGGGATCTCCTCGATGAGCGTCTGGAGCTGCATCACGCCGTCGTCCCACTCCCCGGGGGTATCCGTGTATTGTTACACCCGGTCAGGCTTTGACGGCGGCCTTTTTCACCCTTCCCCGGCTCTGCGCCCAGTTCTCCCAGTCGACGACGATGGGAGCGGCCACGAAGACCGACGAGTACGTGCCCGTGACCACGCCGATCAGGAGCGCGAACGCGAAGTCGCGCAGCACCTCGCCCCCGAGGACGTACAGGACCACGACGACCAGGAACACCGTCAGCGACGTCAGGATCGTCCGCGACAGCGTCTGGTTGATCGCGGCGTTGAAGACCTCGGCGATGGTCCGCCCCTTCTTCTGGGTCTTGCCGCGGTTCTCCCGGATACGGTCGAAGACGACGATGGTGTCGTTGATGGAGTAGCCGACGATCGTGAGCAGGGCCGCCAGCACCGGGAGCGACATCTCCCGGTTCGCGAGCGAAATGCCGCCGAGGACGACCAGGACGTCGTGGATGAGGGCGATCACCGCGGCCACGCCGCCCTTGAAGTCGAACCGGAAGGCCACGTAGATGAGGATCCCGGCCATGCCCGCCAGGACGGCGTAGAGCGCCTGGAGCTGGAGATCGTGCCCGACCTGCGGACCCACCGACTCGACCCGACGGACTTCCAGGGTCCCCACGGCCGCCGCCAGCGCCTCGCGCGTCCGCCGCGTGAGCTGCTCGAGCGGCTCGCCAACGGTGAGCTGGGTGCGGATGAGGTACTCGCGGACGTCGCCATACTGCTGGATGACGGCCTGTCCCAGGTTGATCCGGTCCAGGGCGGTCCGGATCTGGTCGACCCTGACCGGCTGCTCGAACCGGACCTGCATCAGGGTACCGCCCGTGAAATCGATGCCGGCCTGGAGGCCTCCCTTGTAGGCGATGTGCGCGAGCCCGAGCAGCGTGAAGACGATGGAGATCGCGTAGGCGATCCGGCGCTTGCCGATGAAGTCGTAGTCGGCGTGAGTGAAGATCTGGAGCATGGGTCGGTCAGATCGAGAGGGTCTCGAGCCGGCGGCGGCCCATGTAGAGCAGGTCGAACACGAGGCGCGTGAAGAAGACGGCCGTGAAGAGGCTGGCGGCGATGCCGATGGCCAGGGACACGGCGAATCCGCGCACGGGCCCGGTCCCGAACTGGTAGAGGATGGCCGCCGACACGAGCACGGTCACGTGCGTGTCGATGACGGTGCGGAAGGCCCGCGAGAAGCCCGCGTCGATCGCGGAGCGCACCGTCTTGCCCAGGCGCCACTCCTCCCGGATCCGCTCGAAGATCAGGATGTTCGTGTCGACGGCCATCCCGATCGTCAGCACGATGCCGGCGATGCCGGGGAGCGTGAGCGTCGCGCCGAAGGCGGCCATGCAGGCGAGGAGGATCAGCACGTTCAGGCCGACCGCGACGTCCGCGACCAGCCCCGAGGCACGGTAGTAGATGATCATGAACAGCACGACGGCGGCGGCGCCCGCCAGCACCGAGATGATGCCGCGGCGGATGGAGTCGGCGCCGAGCGACGGGCCGACCGTGCGTTCTTCCAGGATCGTGACGGGGGCGGGCAGGGCGCCGGCGCGCAGGACGATCGCGAGGTCGCGCGCCTCGTCCGCCGTGAACCGCCCCGTGATGACGGCGCGCCCGCCTGGAATGCGCTCGTTGATCCGCGGAGCCGAGTACAGGTTGCCGTCGAGGACGATGGCCAGGCGGCGCCCGACGTTCTGCTCCGAAACCTCGCCGAAGATGCGCGTCCCGATCGAGTTGAACTCGATGGCCACCTGCCAGTTGCCGATGGCGTTCGGGTCGGATGTGACCTCGGCCCGGTTCAGCTCCGCGCCCGTGAGCAGCGTCCTCTTCTGGACCACGAAGGGGATCTTCTGCTCCGCGTTCGTCGTCTTGTCCACGCTGCGCTGATACAGAATCTCGGCCCCCTCGGGGAGCTTGCCGGTGAGCGCTTCCTCGGGCGACCCGCGGTCGTCGACCAGCTTGAACTCGAGGAGCGCGGTCTTGCCGATGAGCGCCTTCGCGCGCTCCGGATCCTGGATGCCGGGGAGCTGGATCAGGATGCGGTCCTCGCCCTGCCGGGTGATGGTGGGCTCGGCCACCCCGAACTGGTCGACCCGGTTCCGGATCGTCTCCACGCCCTGCCGCACCGCCAGATCGGCGATCCGCCGCTCCTCGCGCGCCGTCATCACGAGCGCGAAGCGCCCGGCCGCCTGGTCCTCCTTCTTCACCTCGTACTCCGGGAACTCGCGGGCGGCGGTGACCGCGTCGTTCCAGGACTGGGGCGAGGCGAGCTCCACCGTGATCTCGCGTCCGTGGCGTGCCACCCGGGTGACGCCCACGCCCTTGCGGTCGAGCGCGGCGTTGAGGTCGGCCGCTACCCGCTCCGCCTGGTTGTCGATCGCCTTGTCCACCTGGACGCCGAGGACCAGGTGGATGCCGCCCTGGAGATCGAGGCCGAGGTTGATGGTCTTCCGCGGCGGGTACACGTACCAGATCGACCCGACGACGACGGCGGCCACGATGGCGATCCGGAGCCACAGATACCTACGCATCTCTGTCTCGCTGGACGTCCGCGACCCGACCGAGGGCGGAGCGGTCGAATTCGAGCTTCACCTGGTCGGCGACCTTCAGCGTGACCGTCTGCTCGTTGAGCCCGACGACGGTCCCGTGCAGGCCGCCCGTGGTGACCACGCGGTCTCCCTTCTTGATCGACGCCAGCATCTTTTCGCGATCCTTCTTCTGCTTCTGCTGAGGGCGGATGATGAGGAAGTAGAAGATGGCGAGCATGCCGACGAACACGAGCAGCATGCCCGTGTCCGCCCGTCCGCCGGCCGGTGGAAAGAACGACGCGAGCGTGACGGATATGGGCTCGCTCACGGGCGGTCAGCGCTCGGCGGTCGCGTCGTCGGCGGCAGCACCCGCGGATGATACCCTATATCGCTCGAAAAACCGAGCCCGGAATGCCTCGAAGGCTCCCGCCGTGACCGCGTCGCGCGCCTCTTCCATCAGTCGGAGGAAGTAGCAGAGGTTGTGGAGCGTGAGGAGCCGGGAGGCGAGGAGTTCCCCGCTCGTGAACAGGTGCCGAAGGTACGCGCGCGAGAAGTGGCGGCAGGTGTAGCAGGGGCACGCGGGGTCGAGCGGGGTCGCGTCGCGAACGAAGCGCGCCTGCTTGATGGCGAGAGGCCCGCCGGGGGTGAACACTTGCCCGTTCCGGGCGTTCCGGGTCGGGAGCACGCAGTCGAACATGTCGACGCCGCGGGCGACGGACTCGACCAGATCGGGCGGCTTGCCGATCCCCATCAGGTAGCGCGGCTGCGCCGCCGGCAGCAGGCCGGCCGTCAGCTCGGTGAGGTCGAGCCTGAGAGTCCGCGACTCCCCCACGGCCATGCCGCCGATCGCGTACCCGTCGAACGCCATGGCCGTCGCCTCCTCGACGGCGCGCCGCCTGAGCGCGGCGAAGGCACCGCCCTGGACGATGCCGAAGAGCGCCTGCTGCCCACCGCCGCCCGCGGCCCGGTGCCTGGCGAGGGAGCGCTCCGCCCAGCGGAGGGTGAGCCCCAGGGACTGCTCGGCCTGCTCGAAGGTGGCGGGATGCGCCAGACATTCGTCCAGCGGATGGATGATGTCGGCACCGAGCGCCTGCTGGATCTCGATGGCCAGCTCCGGGCTGAGAAACCGCTCGGAGCCGTCGATGGGCGACCGGAATCTCACGCCATCGGGCGTGATCCGGCGGAACCTGGCGAGGCTCCACACCTGGAAGCCACCGGAGTCGGTCAGGATCGGACCGTCCCAGGCCATGAATCGGTGGAGCCCGCCGAGCTCGCGGACCAGCTCGTGCCCGGGGCGCAGGAAGAGGTGGTACGCGTTCGCGAGGACGATCTGCGCGCCGATCTCCCCGAGGTCGGCGGGCGTCAGGCTCTTCACGGTCCCGCGCGTGCCCACGGGCATGAACACGGGCGTGTCGACGACGCCGTGCGGGGTGTGCAGCCGCCCCCGCCGCGCGGCGCCGTCCGTCGCGAGCAGCTCGAACTTCACGGGTCGCGCGTCGCGCTGCGCCTCCGCCCGGGCGCTCCCGCGCGTGACCCGCGCCTGCCAGAGGGCCCGCGAGGGGCGGAACGCCGCCGAGGGCGCGGAGGGCGCCGGCGAGCCCTGCCGGCGGGCTTGCGCGCGGGACCGCACGGAGCGCGACGGGCCAGCGTGGCGGCGACGCTCACACGATCAGCATGGCGTCGCCGTAGGAGTAGAAGCGGTAGCCGGCGGCGATCGCGTGACGGTAGGCCGCGAGGACCAGCTCACGGCCGGCGAAGGCGGAGACCAGGACCAGCAGTGACGAGCGGGGGACGTGGAAGTTGGTCAGCAGGCAGTCCACCGCGGCAAACCGGTGACCGGGCGTGACGAAGAGGGTCACCGGCCCGTCCCACGCCTGCACGCGGCCGTCGCGACCGGCCGCGCTCTCGAGGGCGCGCGTCGTCGTCGTGCCGACCGCGACGACCCGCCGGCCCTCGGCGCGCGCGGCGCGGATCGCGCCGGCGACCTCCGCGGGGATCCGCGCGTACTCGGACGGAAGCCGGTGGTCCTCGATGCGCGCGGCGCGGATCGGGCGGAACGTCGCCGGCCCGACGTGGAGCGTGATCGCACGGACCTCGATGCCCTGCGCCCGCAACTCGTCCAGCAGCGCGTGGGTGAAGTGCAGGCCGGCGGTCGGCGCGGCGACCGAGCCCGGAGGGCCGGCGTAGACGGTCTGGTAGCGCTCCCGGTCCGCGGTCTCGGGCTTCGCGTAGTGGTCGATGTAGGGCGGCAGGGGCGGCGCCCCGTAGCGATCGAGCAGCGGCAGCACCGCCCCGTTCTCGGACTCGACGACGCGCGAGCCCGCCTCCCCCGTCTCGACGACCCTGAAGACGCACCCGTCGTCGGCCACGGAGAGTCGCGCGCCCAGCCGGGCGCGCCTCGCCGGCCTGGCCAGGACTTCCCAGCGAGTGGACGTTCGCGGCGCCGCGAAGAGCAGCTCGACCGCCGCCCCGGACGCCCGCTCGTGCGCGAGTACCCGGGCCGGGATCACGCGGGAATCGTTGACGACCAGGCAGTCCCCCGCCCGCAGCGACCCGGGCAGTTCCTGGAAGCGACGGTCCGCCCAGGCTCGCCGCCGCCGGTCGAGGACGAGGAGCCGCGAGGCCTCGCGCTGTTCCACGGGGCGCTGGGCGATCGCTCCCGGAGGCAGGGTGTAGTCGAAATCGGCGACGCGCACGGAGACTCAGTGTAGCAGCGACCCGCCCGGCCGTCCCCGCCCCACCCTCGGCGGCCGCTGCCTCGCGCGCGTGTGATAGCCTGGCGGGGGACGCCGACCCGACACCCCGCGAGGAGGAGACGAGATGCCGCCCTATCGCTCGCACCGCACGACCCAGGGCCGCAGCCAGGCGGCGGCGCGCGCGCTCTGGCGGGCCACCGGCACCGCCGAGGCCGACCTGGCCAAACCGATCGTCGCCATCGCCAACTCCTACACGCAGTTCGTGCCGGGCCACGTCCACCTCAAGCCGCTGGGCGACCTGGTGGCCGAGGAGATCCACCGCGCGGGGGCGGTGGCCAAGGAGTTCCACACCATCGCCGTCGACGACGGCATCGCCATGGGGCACGAGGGCATGCTCTACAGCCTGCCCTCGCGCGAGCTCATCGCCGATTCCGTCGAGTACATGGTGAACGCCCACTGCGCCGACGCTCTCGTCTGCATCTCGAACTGCGACAAGATCACCCCCGGCATGCTCATGGCCGCGCTCCGGGTCAACCTGCCGACCATCTTCGTCTCCGGCGGGCCCATGGAGGCGGGGAAGGTCGCGGACACGGGGGCGATCATCGACGCCGTGGACGCGCTGGTGGCGGGGGGCAAGCGGGAGGCGCCCCCCGACGACCTCCTGGCGGTGGAGCGCGCGGCCTGTCCCACCTGCGGCTCGTGCGCGGGCATGTTCACCGCGAACTCCATGAACTGCCTGGTGGAGGCACTGGGGCTGGCCCTGCCGGGCAACGGCAGCCTGCTGGCAACCCATGCGCGGCGCGAGGGCCTCTTCCGCGAGGCCGGGCGCCGCATCGTCGAGCTGACCCGGCGGCATTACGAGCAGGGCGCAGCGGAGGTGCTCCCGCGCGCGGTGGCCAGCCGCGCCGCCTTCGAGAACGCCATGTCGATGGACATCGCCATGGGCGGCTCCACCAACACCATCCTGCACCTGCTGGCCGCGGCCTTCGAGGGCGACGTCCCCTTCACGCTGGCCGACATCGACCGGCTGTCGCGCCGGGTGCCACAGCTCTGCAAGGTGTCGCCGTCGTCCCCGCGGTACCACATGGAAGACGTGCATCGGGCCGGCGGCGTCATGGGCATCCTGGGCGAGCTGGAGCGCGCGGGCCTGCTCGACACCTCGGTGCGGAACGTGCTGGGAGAGACCCTGGCCGAGACGCTCGCCCGCTGGGACGTGCGGCGGGCAGAGAGCGCGCACGTGCGCGACTTCTACCGGGCGGGGCCCGCCCGCCAGCCGAGCCTGCGGGCCTTCAGCCAGGACTGCTCCTACGACACGCTCGACCTCGATCGCGAGGGAGGCTGCATCCGCGACGTGGCGCACGCCTACAGCCGGGATGGCGGCCTGGCGGTGCTCCGCGGCAACGTCGCCCGCGACGGTTGCATCGTGAAGACGGCGGGGGTGGACCCGCGGCTCCTCACCTTCCGGGGGCGGGCGCGGGTGTTCGAGAGCGAGAACGACGCCGCGGCCGGCATCCAGGGCGGAGCCGTCCGGGCCGGCGACGTGGTGGTGGTGCGCTACGAGGGGCCGCGCGGCGGGCCCGGCATGCAGGAGATGCTGATGCCGACCAGCCTGATCAAGGCGATGGGGCTGGCCACCTCCTGCGCCCTCATCACCGATGGGCGCTTCTCCGGGGCGACCTCGGGCCTGTCGGTGGGGCACATCTCGCCGGAGGCGGCGGAGGGCGGGGAGCTCGCGCTGGTGGAGGCGGGCGACGAGATCCTCATCGACATCCCCACCCGCACCATCACCCTGATGGTGGACGACGCCGAGCTCGGGCGGCGGCGCGCGGCGATGGCGACGCGCGGCGCGGCGGCCTGGTCGCCGCGCGAGCGCAAGCGCCAGGTCTCCCGGGCGCTCCGCGCCTACGCGGCGCTGGCCCGCAGCGCCTCCCACGGCGCGGTGCGCGACCCGTCCCTGGTGGAGGATCTCGGTCCCGCGCGCGGGGCCTGATCCCGACGCGGCACCGCCCTTGACA
>CAZWXA010000189.1:0-7474 GCA_964637755.1 uncultured bacterium
GCCAGCGACGCAGCCAAGCTGGTGAAGGAAGCCGAGGCGGCGTGCAAGGCCGGCGACATGAAGACGGCCAAGGCGAAGGCGGAAACCGCGATCGCCGCACTCAAGAAGTAGACAAGGCGCCTCGACGCCGAGCTGCGACGACCCCAGGGGGTCCCCCCTGGGGTCGTCGTCTTCCTGCTTCGACCCGGCAGTTCAATGCGTGCGCTGGAGGTCCTCCGCTCGAGCGAGACGGGATGAATCCGCCGGCGACAGGCGGCTGCGCCTCGCACTACAGGGTGAGGCGCGGGTCCAGGGTGTCGCGGAGACCGTCGCCGAGGAGATTGATCCCCAGAACCGTGACGAGGATCGCGACTCCAGGGAACGTCGCCAGCCACCACGCCGTAGAGAGATACACGCGGCCATCCGCCAGCATGCCCCCCCAGGTCGGCGTCGGGGGCTGCACGCCGAGACCGAGAAAGGACAGAGCCGATTCGATCACGATCACCCTCGCCATGTCGAGCGTGGCCACCACGAGCCACGGGGTGAACGCGCTGGGCAGGACGTGCCGGACGAGGACGCGGCCATCGTTGCTACCGAGCGCGATGGCGGCCTGGACGAACTCGCGCTCGCGGATGGAGAGCACCTCACTCCGGACGACACGCGCGTACACGACCCAGCTGGACACGCCGATCACGATGATGATGTTCCGCAGGCTGGGGCCGAGGACACCGATGACGGCGATGGCGAGCAGGATGAAGGGGAACGCGAGCTGAATATCCGCCAGCCGCATGAAGAGGTCGTCCACGCGGCCTCCGACATATCCGGAGACCAGACCCACCGCGAGCCCCACCAGTCCCGAGATCGCGACGGCTGCCAGCCCGACCACGAGCGCGACGCGGGAGCCGTGAATGACGCGGGCGAGGATGTCGCGGCCGAGCTGGTCGGTTCCGAGCGGGTGGACTTTCCCCGAGGAATCCCGCCATCCCGGGGGCTCGAGGCGCTGACCGATGTTCTGCTCCAGGGGATCGAACGGGGCCAGGAGAGGAGCGAAGAGCGCGGCAACGGCAACCGCGGCAACCACGACGAGCCCGAAGAGCGCGGTCCGCCGGCGGAAGAGCCTCGTCACGTCCTGATCCGGGGATCCAGGTAGGTGTAGGCCACGTCGACCAGCAGGTTGACGAGGACGAACGTCGTCGACAGCAGGAACACGGCCGCCTGGACGACCGGGTAGTCCCGGTTGGAGATCGCCTGCACGGAGAGGCGCCCGACGCCGGGCCACGCGAAGATCGTCTCGGTGATGACGGAGCCTCCGAGCAGCGCTCCGAGCTCGATCCCGGCGATCGTCACGATCGGGACCGCAGCGTTCCTGAGCGCGTGCTTCCAGACAACGGGCGGCTCGCTCACGCCCTTGGCCCGTGCGGTCCGGATGTAGTCCTGCCCCAGGACCTCCAGCATCCCCGACCGCGTGAGCCGCATCATGCGCGCCGTCGTGAAGAGCCCCAGGGTCACCGCCGGCAGGACGAGGTGCAGCAGGTCGCCCCGTCCGGATGACGGGAGGACGTGAAGCTGCACCGAGAAGACCAGGATCAGCATGATGCCGAGCCAGAAGGGCGGCATCGATTGCCCGAGGAGGGCGAAGACGGTCGAGAGGTAGTCGATGGCCGTGTTGCGCCGCACGGCCGACACGATGCCAGCTGGGATCGCCAGACCGATCGCGATCGCCATCGCCGCACCGGCAAGCTCGAGCGTCGCGGGCAGGCGCTCGACGACCAGGGCCATGGCGGGCCGGCCGTGCCGCAGGGACTCGCCGAAGTCCCCCTTCGCCGCGCCCCGGAGGAAGCGCCAGTACTGCACGATGAACGGGTCGTCGAACCCCATCGCCTCCCGGAATTTCCGGATGTCCTCCGCGGTCGCATCGGGCGGGAGGAGGAGCATCGCTGGATCGCCGGTCAGGTGGAGGATGAGGAACACGACGAAGGACACGCCCAGCACGACGACGAGCGCCTGCGCCAGCCGTCGCGCCAGGAAGCGCGTCATTCCCGGCGGGTCAGTCGCGCTATGGCCTCGATGTGGGGCGTGTGCGGGAACATGTCGACCGGCTGCACCCAGTCGAGCCGGTACTCCGCGCCCGTGAGTTCCGCAACGTCTCGCGCGAGCGTGGCGGGGTTGCACGAGACGTACACGATGCGCGCCGGCGCGAGCGCCGCGAGCGCGCGCAGCGCCTTGGGATGGAAGCCGGCTCGAGGCGGGTCCGCGACGACCACTTCCGCGCGCACGCCGCTCCGGACCAGTTCCGGCAGGTGATGACGCACCTCGCCGCACAGGAAGGTGCAGTTGCCGATCCCGTTGGCCCGCGCGTTGCGGACCGCGTCCTCGACTGCGGTCGCGGCGACCTCGATGCCGTAGACGCGCCGGCAGCGGCGGGCGAGCAGGAGGCTGATCGCGCCCGTGCCGGAGTACAGGTCGACGACGGTCTCGTCGCCCGCGAACTCGCAGGCGGCCTCGACCATTCCGAACAGCCGCTCGGCCTGGACGGTGTTCGTCTGGAAGAAGGAATTGGCCGACACCTGGAACACCAGGCCGCCGAGCGACTCGTTGAGGTGGTCGCGGCCCGCGAGGAGATGCTCCTCGGTGCCAACGGCGACGCTCGCCTTCCTCGAGTTGACGTTGAGGACCACGCTGACCGTGGCCGGCACTCGGGCGCGCAGGCGCTCGGCCAGTGGCGCGAGCGTCTCGATCTCCGGCGCCGAGGCGACGATGTTGACCATCACCTCTCCCGTCCTCCGACCTTCCCGGAGCATGACGAAGCGCAGCAACCCCTCGCCCGTCTGCTGGTCGTAGACGCCGAGCCGGCGCGCCCGCACGTCCCGGCGCACCTCGTCCAGCAGGGCGTTGAGCGATTCGCCCTGGAGCAAGCACCGGTCGATGTCCAGGACCGAATCGTAGCGCTCGGCCTCGTGCAGTCCGATGACCGGCTCGCCGGGGGCGCCCGCCACTGTGAATTCCATCTTGTTCCGGTAGCCGTACTGCTCAGGAGCGGCGACGATCGGACGGAGCTCGAAGCTGCCGAGACCCCCGATGCGCTCGAGACAGTCGGCAACCTGCTTGGCCTTGCGGGCGAGCTGCGCGGCGTACGCGATGTGCTGGAGACGGCAGCCACCGCATCGCCCGAAGTAGGGGCAGGGCGGCTCCACGCGATCCCGCGCCGGCACTTCGATCGACTCGATGACTCCGCGACCGAACCGCGCCCGAACCTCGGTGAGCCGGACCCGGAGCCGGTCGCCGGGGACCCCTCCGCGCACGAACACCACGTATCCGTCGGCCCGACCGACTCCCTCGCCGCCGAACGCCAGGTCGTCCACCGTCAGCGAGAGAACGTCTCCGCGCTTCGGACGGCTCATCGTGGAGTCCCACTATAGATTCGGGTCCGGACGAAGTCAATTTGGCCTCGGCGGATGCGCTGGCCGCCTGGGCACGGGCGCGCTATCATGCCAGGAATGAGGTCGTCGGTTCCCAGGACCGTGCGGGACATTCTGCCGGCGGCGGTTCCGCACGTGGCGGATCGTCTCCTCGAGCTGGGGATCCGCCGGCAGTGGCCCCGTGCCGTGGGGCCGGAGATGGCCCGCCGCGCTCAACCGGGTCGACTCGTCGGAGGCTGCCTTCACGTCGTGGTCGACAATTCGCCGTGGCTCCAGGAGATCACGCTCCGGTCACCCGAGATCATCGCGGCACTCGCCGGGCAATTCGGGGCCGGCACCGTGCGCTCGCTCCGCGTGACGCTCGGCCAGCTCGAGACCGCGCCGCGGACGGAGCCGCCACGCGCCCCGGCGCGACCGGGGGTCACCGAGGACGACCGGCGGGCGATCGAGGCGCTGGTGGAGCCGATCCCCGACCTGGATCTGAGGGCCTCGATCCGACGACTCCTGCTCAAGGCGAGCCGACTCCGCTGAGAACGAGGTTGCGCATGAGACGAACGCTTCTACCGGCAGTGCTCCTCTCCGTGCTGTTCGTGGGGTGCGTCACCGCCGCGCCGACCGCGAGCACCACCGACACGCCGGTTGCCCCACCCACCGGCCCTGTCCTCCCGAATCCCACCGCCGAGGGGTACTTCCACTTCGCGGTGGCGCAGATGCACGCGCAAGCGGGCCGCTTCAAGGAGGCGGTCGACGAGTTGCGGGAGGCGATCGATCGGGACCCGAAATCGCCGACCCTCTGGGTGCAGCTCGCGCAGTGGCTCGCGCGCATCGATGCGGCCGACGAGGCGCTCGCGGCCGCGCGGAAGGCCGTCCAGCTCTCGCCAGATTCGACCGGGCCCCGGCTCGCGCTCGCGGAGACGCTGCGAGCCCAGAAGAAGTTCGCCGAGGCCGAGGAGGAGTTCGAGCGGGTCATCGCGCTCAACCCGAAGTCGCCGGACGCCTACCTGACGCTCGCCCGGTACCAGGTCGAGCAGAAGGTGTACGACCGCGCGCGCAGCGTGCTCCTGCGGCTCGTCGCGGTGCAGCCGAACCTCGCCCAGGCGCACTTCCTGCTCGGCCGCCTCGCCATCGAGCAGGAACAGTGGGAGGAGGCGGTCACTCGACTTAGGCGAGCAGTCGAGCTCGATCCGGACCACGACAGCGCGTGGACGGCGCTCGGCTACGCGTACGAGACGAAGCACGAGCCGGAGCGCGCCATCGAGGTCTACCGGGAAGCGATCCGGGTCAGCCCCGAGAGCGGCGCCTATGCGGAGCGTCTCGGCGACCTGCTGATCCGCCTCGGGCGCTTTGCCGAGGCCGAGAGCGAGATCGAGCGTCTCGCCGGGGCGGCGCCACGCGATCCCCGCGTGTTCATGAAGCTCGGGGCGGTCTACTACGAGCAGAAGCAGTGGGACAAGGCCGGCGAGGCTTTCCGGCGCGTTCTCGCCCTGGAGCCGTCGAATCTCCGCGCCCGCTACTTCCTCGCGACCACGTACATGGACGCCGGCAAGGAGGCCGAGGCGCGGGAGGAGCTGCAGCACATCCTGAGCGCCGACCCCAAGTCGATCGACGCGCGCGTCCAGCTCGCCTTCCTCCACAGCCGCGCCAAGCGCTTCGACGACGCCATCGCGATCCTGAAGGAAGCCGTCAACCTCGAGCCCCGGCGCCCCGAGCTGTTCCTCTACCTCGGGACCGCCTACTACAGAGCGCAGCAGTACGATCGGGCGTTCGCGGCGATCCAGGAAGGACTGACGCTCGAGCCGAAGCACAAGGATCTGCTGTTCCAGCTCGGTGTCGTGCTGGAGAAGCAGTCGAAGTTCGACGAGGCCGTCCACGCCTTCCAGGAGGTGATCCGCCTCGATCCCAAGCATGCCGAGGCCTACAACTACGTCGGCTACATGTTCGCGGAGAAGGGCATCAATCTGGACGAGGCCGTGGCCCTCATCACCAAGGCCCTCGAGCTCGAGCCCGAGAACGGGTACTTCATCGACAGCCTGGGGTGGGCGTTCTACCAGCAGGGCCGTTACGCGGACGCCCTGCGCGAGCTCCGGCGGGCGGTCGAGAAAGCCAAGGAAGATCCGACGATCTTCGATCATCTCGGCGACGCCCTGGCGAAGAACGGCCTGTACAACGAGGCGATCACCGCCTGGGAGAAGTCCCTCTCTCTCGAACCCAACGCCGACGCGGTCCGCAAGAAGATCGAGGAGGCACGCGATCGCGTGCGTCGGGCCAAGGGTGAGAGCTCGAAGGTTTCTCGGTAGCCTCGCCGTCGCCCTCTGCCTCGGCGCGTGTGCGACCGGGGTTCCGCCTGGCCGGGCACCTTCGTCGGACGATGCGCGGCGACTCGTGGCGCTCCTGACCCTCCGGCGCGACGAGTTCTCGGATCTCCGGACCGTCGCCCAGGTCACCGTCCGGCGCCCGACCGGCACGCAGCGCTTCACCGGTGTCCTCCTGGCGAAGCCCCCGGCCTCGCTCCGGTTCGAGGCGCTCTCTCCCTTCGGGCAGCCCTTCGTCCTCCTCGCGATCGCCGATGGGACCCTCACGAGTTACAGTGTCGCCGACAACCTGGCCCTGCGCGGGCCCGTGACCGCCAGGACTAGCGCCCGCTGGCTCGGCGTGCCGCTCGAGGCCGACGGCATCGTCGGCCTCCTGATCGGCCGCCTGTCCCCCCCGCGCGCCCTGCGGCAGGCGGAGGTCCTCGAAGCAGACGCGGACGGCCCGTCGCTCAAGCTGGTGGGCGAGGATCATTCTCTCCGGGTGTGGATGGACTGGCAGACCGGGGAGATCGCGAAGGCCGAGATCGGCGGGGGGCGGACGCGGCTGGTCGTCACCTACACGCGCTCTCCTGACGGCGACCTGCCCGGCGAGATCCACGCGACCGCCGGCGAGGCCAACTTCGACGCCACCGTGCGCTACCTGAACCCCGCCGTCGGCACGGGAGTGGAGCCGGAGCGCTTCCGGCTCGCGCCGCCCGAAGGGGCCCGGATCCAATACCTTCATTGACGCGCGAGGCCCCGCGTGTTAGCGTCAGGGTCTTGTCGACGAGGGCAGCGAGTGTTCGCCGGCTCGGGCTGCGAGCCTCGGCAAAGGTGAACCTGACACTCGACGTGCTCGGCAAGCGCGCCGACGGCTACCATGAGATCACGACGGTGCTGCAGGCCGTGGACCTGTCGGACCGGCTCGTGCTCGAGGAGGCCGATTCGCTCGCGCTGGCGACCGACTCGCGGGACGTGCCGACTGGCAGCGACAATCTGGTCCTGCGGGCCGCGACGCTCCTCCGCGAGGCCGCCGGGATCGACCGCGGCGCGCGCATCCGGCTCGACAAGCACATTCCGGTGGCGGCAGGACTGGGCGGCGGATCGAGTGATGCGGCCGCGACGCTGTCGGGGCTGAACCGGCTGTGGGGACTGCGCTGGCGGACCGAGCGCCTCGCCGAGCTTGCGGTTCAGCTCGGGACGGACGTGCCGTTCTTCCTGGGCCCGGGGCGCGCGCGGGCAAGCGGGCGGGGCGAGCGGCTCGAGCGCCTGGCCGCGGGAGGTTCGTATGCGCTCGTCCTCGTCAACCCGGGGCTCGCCCTCAGTACGCGAGAGGTCTACGACAGGGTGACCGGGAGCGTGTTCTCGGACGGCGCCCGAGGGAGGACGATGGTCACCGCGCTCGGGCGGAGAGACCAGGCCGGCGTCGCGGCGAACCT
The DNA here is from genome assembly GCA_964637755.1 of uncultured bacterium. Taxonomy (GTDB): domain Bacteria; phylum Methylomirabilota; class Methylomirabilia; order Rokubacteriales; family CSP1-6; genus AR9. The sequence goes on from CAZWXA010000189.1 coordinate 7,129, forward strand.
CTACAACGGCCTCGAGCAGGTCGTGGAGCCGGCGTACCCGGTGATCAGCCGGATGAAGACAGCGCTTCTGAACGCGGGAGCGCTCGGAGCCGTGATGTCCGGCAGTGGGCCCACCGTGTTCGGCATCGCGCGCTCGCTGGACCACGCCCGGCAGATCCGCGATCGCGTGGCGCGCGCCTCGTGGTCGTGCTGGGCGGTCCGCACGGTGGCCGGGCCGGCGATCCGTCCGGCCGGGTGAGCATCGGCGGTCGCTGCATGACAATGGAACCTGTTGGGGCGTGGCCAAGCGGCAAGGCGCGGGACTTTGGATCCCGTATTCGGGGGTTCGAATCCTCCCGCCCCAACC
>CAZWXA010000190.1:0-7430 GCA_964637755.1 uncultured bacterium
GAACGCCAGCCACCCAGGTGCGGAGCCTCATGTCAGTACACCTCGTCGCGCTCGCCGAACTCGAACGCCTCCGTGCGGTCGTCCAGCTCCTCGCGCGTGAGGATGCCCTTCTCGGCCAGGAGCCCCTCGAACGACCTGAGCCAGCGCTCGTAGTACCCGGAGGACTCGCCCCGGGCCTCGGCCGAGGCGATCTCGGCAATCAGACGGCGCTGGAATTCCTCCCAGCCGTATCGGCGCTCATCGTAGAGCGCGATCGCCATCCCGAACACGCGTCCTTCCCAGGGCGCCTCGAAGACCAGCTCGCCGTTCTTCCGCGGGACCGCCGCGAGGCCCTCCATGCCGGCGACGACGCTGTCGGGGGTGATCGCCGTCTCCGCTGCGTTCCCGCCCACCGTGACCTCCCGGGGCGGCGCGGCCGGCTCGCGGCGAACCTCGGCTGTCTCGCCGGCGTTTCCCGCGCGGCCCGGCACCTCGGGCGGCGCGGTGGCTCGCCCTTGGGCGGCGCCGGGCCGCCGGAGGTGCAGATCGTCCACAGGCCTGCCGTCGGGCCGGCCCTCCCAGGTCGACGCGGTGAACTGGTATCCCGCGAGGGCGGGTGGTGGCGGCGCGTACGCCCCGGCGTCGGCGAGCTGCTCGACGTAGTCGTAGAGGGCCAGGACCTCCGCCTCCGAGTCGATCGAGTGGAAGAAGGCCTGCCGGCCCTCGAAGAGAAGCATGACCACGTTGGCGAGGGCGCAGGGGCCGAGGCATCCGCCGATCGTGAGATGGACCCGGCCGCGGAGATTGCGCCGCTCCCACTCGGCATGGAACACCTCGCGCGGCACCGGCGGGAAGCCGTCCTGCGTGCGCCCGCAGCAGCAGCCGTCGGCGCAGACGAAGAGGTGCCCCAACGCTCGCTGCACGTGGACGCGGCGGCCGTCCGCCCGGCGCACGATGTTCCGCATGAGACCCGGGGCTCAGTCAACGTCGGGGAGAGCGAGGGCCGCTCGTCCCCGACCCCTGCCACCGGTCGTCGCGGACATCGATCTCGTCACGCCCTCCCGGCCGGTCACGGCCGCGCCACGGGTCCCGTGACCGCCGGGGCTGTGACTCTGGCGACGCCGATCATGGAGTCCCGCGTCACGAGCGCCGCCATCTGCGCTTCGGTGAGGTGCTCGGCGGCGGCGGGGCGCTCCGGCAGCACCATGTACCGGATCTCGGCGCTGCTGTCCCAGACCCGGATCTCGACCGAGTCGGGGAGCTCGAGCCCGAACTCGCGCAGGACCTGCCGCGGCTCGATCACCGCGCGCGACCGGTAGGCGGGCATCTTGTACCAGGTCGGCGGCAGGCCGAGCACCGGCCACGGGTAGCACGAGCAGAGGGTACAGACCACCATGTTGTGCACCGCGGGCGTGTTCTCGACGACGACCAGCTTGTCGCCGGCGCCCCTGCCCCCGAAGCCCAGCTCCGCGATCGCGGCCGTGCCGTCCGCGAGGAGCCGATGCTTGTAGGCCGGATCGACCCAGGCGCGGGCGACGACCTTCGCTCCGTTCAGGGGACCGATGTCGGTTTCGTACACGCTGACGAGCCGGTCCACCACGTCGCTCGAAAGCAGGCCTTTCTCGATCAGCAGCGACTCGAGGGCTCGCGCCCGGAGCACGACGTAGGGCTCCGGTTCCGGGTGGTGGCCGCCAGCATGATCGCCGCCCATCGGTGCGCCCTCCGCTCAGGGTTCGTGTGCGGGAGCCCGCGAGGTCACGCCGGCTCCAGGTAGCTCTCCCACAGATCGAGGGAGACGCGCTCGTGAGGCTCGGCGGAGTCGCCCCAGAGCTCGCGCGCGTCGAAGCGGACGCTGTAGAGGGGCTGCGGCTGCCGGCCGAGGCCGTGCGCGCTCGCGTCGGGGAACGTGAACACGCCGTGGAAGCGGTCGATCACGCCGCGCCGGCCACGCGCGTAGCGCGGCAGGCGCGTGTGGCCCCGGGGATGCGCGTTCCGCGTCACGACGTGACTTCCCGCGCCGAACAATGCCGCGGGAGAGGACTCGCTCGGCACGCCGGTTCCCCGCCGGATCATCCGGAGCATACGGGCGAGCAGGGCCGGGTCCTCGCGCGCCGGTCTCGGCGTGTCGGGATTCGCGCGAAGCGTGGCGATCCTCCCCTCCAGCTCCTCGCGGGTCACGACCCCTTTCTCGACGAGCAGGGTCTCGACGGACGCGAGCCAGTGCTCGTAATACCCCGTCGCCAGGTAGCTCGCCGCGCCCATGCGCTCGACACCGTGGCGGAACTCGTCCATGTTGAAGAGCCGCTGGTCCAGGGCGGCGAGGTTCATGACGAAGACGCTCTTCTCCCACTCGGCGTGGAAGACGGGCTCGTCAGGCTCCCGCTCGACGCGCCCGAAGCCCTGCATGCCGCCGAGGTCATGGATACCGTTCACCGTCGGCTCCCTCCTCCTCGGGCATGATCCGGGAAACCGCCACCCGCGTCAAGCCACCACGCCCGCCGTTTCCTGACGCCTCAGACGGGGACCGCGTAGCGGGAGAGCTTCTCCTCGTCCAGTTCCACGCCGATCCCGGCGCCCTCGGGGATGAAAGCGAAGCCGTCCCTGACCAGGAGCGGGTTCTTCACGACGTCGTCGGCCAGCCAGCCAGCCGGGCCGACATGGAAATCCCCGCCGAGGGAGGCGTTCCAGGTCGCGGCGTAGAAGTGCGCGGCGGTCGCGGACCCGACGCTCGTTCCCGGTTGCCCCCCGGGGTAGATCGGGATGGATGCGGCCTGGGCGATGGCGGCGATGCGCAGGCCGTAATAGACGCCGCCGTGCTTGGCGAGCTTCATGCCGAAGATCGAGGCCGCCCGCCGGGTCACCAGCGCGAGCGCCGACTCGAGCGAGGTCAGGCTCTCGTCGGCCATGACGGGAATGCCGGAGAGCTGAACCAGGCGGGCCATCCCGTCGAGGTCATCGATGGCGAGCGGCTGCTCGACCAGCTCCAGGTCGAATTGCGAGAGCTCCCGCAGGAGCGCCAGACCACGCTCGAAGCTGAGGGCGCCGTTGGCGTCCACCCGCAGGCCGATCCCGGCACCGACCGCCTCGCGGACCGCTTCCACGTTGCGCGCGTCCTCCTCGAGCCTCGCCGCGCCGATCTTGAGCTTGAGCAGCCGGAAGCCTCGGCCGACCGCCCAGCGCGCCTCCTCCGCCATCTCCTCACGGGTCCGGATCCCGATGGTCCACACGACGGGGATCCGGTCCCGGTAGAGTCCCCCCAGGAGCTGGTAGAGGGGGACACCGTAGGCCTTCGCCATCAGGTCGTAGAGCGCGTCGATCACGGCGGCCTTGGCGTACGGATTGCCGGGGGCGGCGTCCTCCATCTCGCGGACAATCCGCTCCAGCTCGAACGGGCTGCGCCCTGCGAGCAGGGGGGCGAAGCGGTCCCGGATCAGGGGCACGATGGTTCCCTGCGACTCGACGCAGCCCTGGAAGCCGCGGAGCGGCTGGGTCTCGCCAAGTCCCGCGAGCGCGCCGGCCCGGAGCCGGACGATGACGTTGTCCTGGTGCTCGAGCACGGTCGAGGACAGCTTGAGCGGGATCCGGTTCGGCACCCGGATCGGGATCACCTCGACACGATCGATCTTCATTCGCCGCCGTACTCCGTCGCGCCCTGCTGGCCCGACCGATTCCGTAGTCTACGGGAAATCCGGCTCGATTGGTCCCGCTTCCTTTCGCCGGGCCCCGAGGCGGGGGAGCCCTGTTCGCGCGCACAGACGAATGGGAACGCCATCGCGACCAGGAGGAGGTCGATCACCTCGGAGTCGCCGAAGTTGTACTCGAACAGCCCCGCGACCTGGAAGCCCACCACCGCCGCGATGCTCCCCGCGACGAGGGCCCGCTCGTCACCCCGGCCCGGGGGAAGGGCGCGGAAGATCCGGCCGGCTTCCACGAAGAACTCGATCCAGATCCAGAGCCAGGCCGCGAGGCCGAGGAGCCCGCGCTCGGCCGCGATTTGCACGAGGTTGTTGTGGAGGTGGCCGGTGCGCGGCTTGACCGCGTCCGGGTGCTTGTACTCGGGATAATGGAGGCGCACACCGCCGGGCCCGAGGCCGAGGAGCGGCGCGTCGGCGACCATCCGCACGCCGGCATCCCAGAAGTAGAGGCGCTCGCGCCGGCTCTCGTCGGCCGGATCGAACGTGGAGAGCAGGCGGGTCCTGAGGGAGGACGGCACGGCGAGCGTGGCCAGCACGGCCAGCGCGACGGGCGCGATGAGCCAGAGGCGCCGCGCCAGCAGGGTGAGGGTGATCACGGCCGCGCCGAGCCCGAGCCAGGCGTTGCGCACATAGGTGAGGCCGAGGCCCACGAGGGCCAGCGCGGCCGGAGCCACGAGCCATGCCGAGACAGTTCCCGCCAGCGCCAGGATGCCGAGCAGCAGCGTGAGCGCGATCAGGAGGCTTCCCCCGAGCGTCATGTAGATGCTGAAGAAGGCCTTCGCCCGGAACGGGACGACTGCCTGGCAGGCATCGAGCCTGACCCTGAGCGCGCGTCCGGCCCAGGCTGGAAGCGCCATACCGGTCGAGCACGCCAGCGCCTGGAGGATCGCGTAGACGCACGCGACGCTCGCCGCGCCGAAGAACCAGCGGAGCGCCCGCCGGATGGCGGCCGCGCCCTCGAAGCCGTTCGCGGCGACGAAGAAGGCCGCGAGCGAGGCGAGGCGCTTGGATTCGTAGAGCGCGAAGCCCGGGTGGCTGGCGGCGGCGGCCGACACGAGCGTGACGAGCGCGAAGGCGCCGATCGGGAGGCCGAGGGGCAGCCGGAAGCGGGCTCGCGCCGCGGGATCGAGCAGCGAGAGCAGGGTCGCGACGATGAGCAGGGCCAGCAGCGTATCGATCGCGGTGATCGAGACCGGCAGCGCGACGAGCAGCAGGACGAGCAGGAGGGGGATGGACCGGGTCGCCGCCCGCGCGGCGGCGAGGCCGGGGCTCATGCCGTGGTCTCCTCGGCCGACCAGGCTACCGGAGCGGGGCGACTTCGACGCGGGTGTCGTTGAAGCAGGCGCCGCCCGCGAGGTCGGCGTGGTGGCCGGGGACGAGCGCGCAGACGGTCTGGCCGTTGTCGCTCCCGCGGAACCACGTCCCCTTCCAGGTCGACGCCAGGCCAGGGCGCACGGCCTCCGTGATCTGGAGGCGCAGGTGGACCTCGCCGAGATCGTTCCACACCCTCACCATCGCCCCGTCACGGAGTCCGCGGGCCAGCGCGTCGTCCGGGTGCATCTCGAGCGGCTCTGCCTGCACGCGTCCGTCGAGCCCGCCGAAGGTCGAGGTGATGCGCCGGTCCGAGGCGGGGGAGATCAGCGTCAGGGGATAGGGCGACTCGAAGGGCCGGTAGTCCGGCAGGAGCTGGTCATACCGGTCGGCGAGATAGCCGGACGACAGCTCGACCTTGCCGGAGGGTGTCCTCGGGAACACGTTCGCGAAGAGGACTGCCTCCTCGCCCTCGAACTCCATGGGCAGCGCCCGGTCGGTGGGGAGGCGGCTCGGCTGGAGGCCGCGGAGGCGGGAATCGCTCGCGTCCACGGCGTCGTCCATCAGCTCGGCGTCGCTCGCCTTGAAGACCGGGTCGTCGAAGCCGAAGCGCGCGGCCAGCCGCCGGAAGATCTCGGTGTTGGGCAGCGACTCGCCGTGGGGGGCGATCACCGGCTCGGCGCGCTGGAGCCAGTGCTGGCCGTAGGCCGGGTAGAGATCGTCATACTCGAAGTGGCTCGACGCCGGCAGCACGACGTCCGCATACGCCATGCTGTCGGTCATCACGATGTCCGAGCCCACGGTGAACAGGTCCTCGCGGAGGAGGCCCCGCCGCAGGCGATTCTGGTCGGGATGCACGATCACCGGGTTGTGGTTGTAGATGAACACCGCCTTGATCGGGGGCGTCAAGCTCAGATCGAGCAGGTGCGCGCCGACATCGACGATGTTCAGCGTCCGCGTGCCTCGGGGGGCCAGGTCCGGGCGCTGGAGCCGCGCCGGCGCCTTGGGGAACGCGAAGCTCGCGCCATTGACGAGCCCGCCCCCGGGGACACCGAACTTCCCGGCCAGCGCCGGCAGGGCGAAGATGGCGCGGATTCCGCTGCCGCCGTTCCGGTTGCGCTCGAGCCCGTTGCCCACGCTGATGGCGGCCGGGGACAGCGTCCGGTACCACTCGACGAGCTGGCGGATCTGCGCGTCCGGCAGTCCGCAGACGCGCGCGGCGTCGGCCACGGACACGCGACGGGCGCGCTCCATGTAGGCGTCGAAGCCATGCACGTGACGCTCGATGAAGGCCCGGTCGAGACCGCCACGGCGCTCGAGCTCGGCCGCGACGGCCCACGCGAGGACGACGTCCGTCCCCGGGCGGAGGGCCAGATGGAGGTCCGCCTGCTGCGCGACCTTCGTCCGACGGGGATCCACCACGACGAGCCTCGCGCCGCCCCGCCGGGCTTCGTTGATGATCGGCATGAGGTGGAGGTTCGACCAGGTGACGTTGTTCCCCCAGGCGATGACCAGCTTCGAGGCGGCCACCTGCTCCGGGCGCATGCCGGGCGCGGGGCCGAAGGTGCCGAGCCACGCCTCGGTCCGGATACCGCCGCAGAGCGGCTTCCGGTCGAGCAGCGTGGCGCCGAGCCTGTGAAAGAAGCGCAGGTCCATCGAGCCACCCGCGAGCATGCCGTGGGGGCCGGCATAGTTGAGGGGCAGGACGGCCTGCGGGCCGTGGGCCGCCATCACCGTGCTGAAGCGGTCGTGGATGATGTCGAGCGCATCGTCCCAGGAAATACGCTCGAACCGCCCGTCGCCCTTCGCGCCGCTGCGCCTCTGGGGCGTGAGCAGCCGCCCATCGCCGTTGACCAGGGCCGGGAAGTCGCGGGCCACCTTGGCGCAGATCACGCCCGCCGTGTAGGGATTGGCCCGGGAGCCGCGCACCTCGACGATGGTGCTGTCCTCGACCGCCACCGAGAGGCTGCAGGTGTCCGGGCAGTCCAGCGGGCACACGCTCGCGTGCGTCACGCGCATTGGTCGCTCCTTCGCCGCGGGGGGCGCCCTGAACCGCCGTGCTGCCGTGCCGTCCGGGCCCGCGACGGGAGCATCGTAGCACGCCCGGGTACCAGCACTCCGCGCGCGCCAGCTCGCCGCCGTTCATGAATAATCCGAGCGAATATCCGCTTGACAGCGCGGGCCGGCGGCCGGAAGGTGCCAATCGTATACGGCCGGACGGGACACCGCACGTGGTTCATCGTGGCCACCGGCCGGGATCGTCGCCCCGGAATCAAGGGCGCGGCGAGGGCTCGGTTTCGCCGGTGTCGTGGCTGCGAGGGGCGATCGGGCTCGCGAGAAGGGGGTCATCATGGATCGAGGCGTGAATCGTCGGGGGTTCCTCAAGGGCCTGGCCGTCGCGGGGGTAGCGGCGTCGGGGCCGTTCGTGATCACGCGCCCCGGATG
>CAZWXA010000191.1:0-7419 GCA_964637755.1 uncultured bacterium
CCATCGGCGAGGAAGAGGACAGCCACCTCGGCGACTTCATCGAGGACAAGCAGGTCGTGTCGCCGGTCGAGTCCATCATCGGGCTCTCGCTCCGCGAGCAGACCAACCGCGTGCTGAACACGCTGACGCCGCGCGAGGAGAAGGTGCTGCGGCTCCGGTTCGGGCTGTCGGACGGCTGCGAGCACACCCTCGAGGAGGTCGGCCAGGATTTCGCGGTGACGCGCGAGCGCATCCGCCAGATCGAAGCCAAGGCGCTCAGGAAGCTCCGGCACCCCTCGAGGTCGAAGAAGCTCCGGAGCTTCCTGGAGTCGTGACCCGACGCCCCGGTTTGCTATGATGGCCGGCGGGCCCATAGCTCAATGGCAGAGCAGCCGGCTCATAACCGGTCAGGTCCCGGTTCGAGTCCGGGTGGGCCCACCACCGTGACGGAGGCGACGTGGATTCGCTGATCAAGCGTCTGATCGATCTCCAGGCGACCGACAGCCGCATCGCCGGGCTCGAGCGGGAAGCCGCCCAGCTCCCGAAGCGAATCGAGGCGATCCAGGCCGCCGCCGACAGCGCCCGGGCGGCACTCGAGACGGCCAGGGCGCGGATCGACGCCGCCCGGAAGAGCATTCGCGCGAAGGAGAAGGACCTCGACGTCTGCGCCGCCAAGCGCTCGAAGAGCGAGGCCCGGCTCTACGAGGTGAAGACCAACAAGGAATACTCCGCCGTGCTCCTGGAGATCGAGGAGATCAAGCAGGAGAAGTCGCGCACCGAGGAAGAGGTTCTGACGCTGATGGAGACGCAGGAGCGCCTGGCGGCCGACATCCGCGAGGCCGACCTCCGGCTCCAGCGGGAGGAGACCGAGGGCAAGGCCGAGGAGGCCTCGGTCCGGCAGAAACTCCTGGCCGTCGAGACCGAGTTGGCGAGCGTGCGGTCCGAGCGCGCGGCGCTCGCGCGAGCCGTGACCCCGTCGGTCCTCGCGGAGTACGACAAGCTCTTGAAGGCGCGGGGCGGCCTCGCCGTCGCCCAGGTGCTCCCCTCGCAGACCTGCGCCGGATGCCGCATGACGGTTCGCCCCCAGGTCGTCCTGGAACTACGCGCGCAGAACCATCTGATCACCTGCGAGAGCTGCGGCCGTTATCACTACTGGCAGGAGCCTGCCTGAGATCTCAGCAACGAGTCCCGAGCGGTACCCCCGGGGCCATGGGGAATCCAAGGGTCGCGACGCGCACGATCTCTCCAGGACTCCGTCGGGGCCTCCGAAGCGGCCCCGCCTGGCCCGGTGACGGTGAGCCGGCACCCAGCCAGAACCTGCCGGCCCATCGACCTGGCACCTCGCGGCCGGCGGACTCGGCCGGGGCAGGCCTATCGTAGCGTCCTAGTCCGGGTGGCAATCTGTTCCGCCGAGGTGACGCTGCGTGACATTCGAGACAGCCCGTCGCCCTGCGCGATCCCCCCGAAAAACCAGCGAAAGATTCAGTCGTGGTCAACGGCGTTGTATTTGCATAGCGCTTGATGGGTGCTCGTTGGCACCCGATGACCGACGGGAGGCCTGAAGCCCGATGCGCGTGAACTACTCCTACCTCAGGGAGCAGTTTGCCGATCCGGAAGCGATCCTGCGGGACATCAAGGAACTGCTCGACACGAGCCAGTTCACCCTGGGCCCGGCCGTGCACCAGTTCGAGGAGAGCTTTGCCCGCCTCTGCGCGAGCCGATATGCCGTCGGGGTCGGGACCGGAACCGACGCCCTGTTCCTGGCACTCAGAGCGATCGGCGTCGGCCCAGGCGACGAGGTCATCACGGCGCCGAACAGCTTCATCGCGACGACCGGCGCGATCGTCGCCGCCGGCGCCCGGCCGGTCTACGTGGACGTCGCCGACGACTTCAACGTCGATCCGCGCCTGATCGAGCGCGCGATCACGCCCCGGACGAGAGCCCTGCTGCCGGTGCACTACTCCGGCTGCCCCGCGCGGATGGAGGCCATCACGGCCATCGCCGGGAGCCATCGCCTCCCGATCATCGAGGACGCCTGCCAGGCGATCAGCGCCGCCATCGACGGGCGGGTGACCGGGAGCTTCGGCATCGCCGCCGGCTTCAGCCTCCACCCGCTGAAGAACCTGAACGTGTGGGGTGACGGCGGCGTGGTGGTGACGAGCGACCCCGACGTCCGCGAGCGGCTCCGGCTCCTTCGCAATCACGGGCTCAAGAACCGGGACGAGGTCGAGATCTTCGGCTACAACAGCCGGCTCGACACGCTCCAGGCGATCGTCGGCAACCACCTGATCCGGGACGCCGAGGCGATCACGAACGCGCGGATCCGGAACGCGGCGCGCCTCGACGCGGGGCTCGCGGACCTCGTCCCGGACGTGACCCTCCCGCCCCGGCCCGCCAACGTCCGGCAGGTCTACCACAACTACATGGTCCAGGCGCGCGACCGCGACCGCCTCCTCGCGTCCCTGATCGACAACGGCGTCGAGGCGAAGATTCACTACCCGATCCCGCTCCACCTGCAGAAGGCCGCGAGGCACCTCGGTTACAAGGAAGGCGACTTCCCGGTCTGCGAGCGCCAGGCGAGGTCGATCATCACGCTGCCTGTCCACCAGCACCTGACCGATGACCAGATCTCGTACGTGATCGACACGATCAGGACGTTTTACCGGACATGAGCGGAGCGGGCCGTCCCCTCCGCCAGGTGAAGTACATGGACCTGCCGCGCCAGTTCGAGGGCGGCGAGGTCGCCCGGCGGATCGGCGAGGAGTTCACCCGCTGTCAGTTCGTGCTCGGGCCGCCGGTGGCCGAGTTCGAGCGGCGCTTCGCCCGTCTCTGCGGCACGCCCCACGCCGTGGGCCTCAACTCCGGCACCGACGCGCTGTTCCTCGCCCTCCGCGCGCTCGGCATCGGCCCGGGGGACGAGGTGATCACGGCCCCGAACAGCTTCATTGCCACCGCGGGCGCCATCGTCGGCGCCGGGGCCACCCCGGTCTTCGCCGACGTCACGGCCGACTACACGCTCGATGCGCCGCTCGTCGAGGCCGCGCTCACCCCCCGGACGCGGGCCATCATCGCCGTGCACCTCACCGGGAACCCGGCCGACATGGACGCGCTCGGCGCGATCGCCGCCCGCCATCGCCTGGCCGTCATCGAGGACGCCGCCCAGGCGGTGGGGGCGGCGCTCCACGGCCGGCCCGTCGGGTCGCTCGGGAGCGCGGGCTGCTTCAGCCTCTTCCCGCTCAAGAACCTCGGGGTCGCGGGCGATGGCGGGATGCTCACGACCGCCTCGGCGGAGATCGAGCGGGCGGTCCGGTTGCTCGGCAATCACGGGCTCCGGACCCGGGACGAGTGCGAGACGTTCGGGTACAACAGCCGCCTCGACACGCTCCAGGCGATCGTCGGGGACGCCCGGCTCGATTCACTCGAAGCGGTGACCAAGGCACGCATCGAGCACGCGGGGTTCTACGACCTGGCGCTCCAGGACCTCGCGCCCGACGTCGTCCTCCCGCCCAGGCGCCCCGGCGCGAAGCACGTGTATCACACCTACGTCGTCCAGGTTGCCCGGCGGGAGCGCCTGATCCCGTACCTCCTGGCGCGCGGCATCGAGACGAAGATCCACTACCCGATCCCGATCCACCTGCAGCCGGCCGCCGCCCACCTCGGCTCCGGGCGCGGCCGCTTCCCCGTGACCGAGGCCCAGGCCGAGCGCATTGTCTCGCTGCCCGTCCACGAGCACCTCGGCCCGGACGACCTCGCGTACGTCGCCGAGGCGGTCCGTGACTTCTACCGCGGCCACTGACGATGGGCGAGGCCAGCAGGAGACCCGGATGACTGCCGAGATGGATACGCCGCGTGAGGCGCGCACAATGACCGACAACCGCGCGCGCCGCGTCCTCGAGGCGTTGGCCGACCCGCCGGGGACGGTGCTGGTGACGGGCGGAGCGGGCTACGTGGGGGCGGTGCTGGTCCCCAAGCTCCTCGAGCGCGGCTCCCGCGTCCGCGTCCTCGACCTGTTCCTGTTCGGCGAGGACGTGCTGCCGGCCGACCCCGCGCTCGAGCGCGTCAAGGGCGACATCCGCGACCAGCGCCTGCTCGAGCGCGTGGTCCCCGGGAGTGACGCCGTCATCCATCTGGCGTGCATCTCGAACGACCCGAGCTTCGAGCTGGATCCGGGGCTCAGCCGGTCGATCAACTACGACGCCTTCGAGCCGCTGGTGGCGATCTCGGCGAAGGCCGGGGTCAGGCGCTTCATCTACGCCTCCACCTCGAGCGTCTACGGGGTCAGCGACCGGGAGAACGTGACCGAGGACCACCCGCTCGTCCCCCTCACCGACTACAACAAGTACAAGGGGCTCTGCGAGCCGCTTCTCTTCAAGTACCAGTCGGACGATTTCACCACGCTGACCATCCGCCCGGCGACCATCTGCGGCTACTCGCCGCGCCAGCGGCTCGACCTGACGGTGAACATCCTGACGAACCTCGCGGTCAACACCCGCCGGATCACGATCTTCGGCGGCGCGCAGAAACGTCCGAACCTCCACATCGAGGACATGACCGATCTCTACGTCGAGCTGCTCGAGCTGCCGGCCGCGATGATCGCCGGCAAGACGTTCAATGCCGGCTACGAGAACCACACGGTCGCCGAGCTGGCCCGGATGGTCCACGCGGTCGTCCTCCGCGAGATGCCCGAGCTGGCGCCGATCGAGATCACCACCTCCCCGAGCAACGACCTGCGCTCGTATCACATCTCGTCCGAGAAGATCGCGCGCGAGCTGGGCTGGAAGCCGAAGCGGACGATCGAGGACGCCGTCGTCGATCTCTGCCGGTCGTTCCGGGCCGGCAAGCTTCCCGACCCGCTCACGGACATCCGCTACTACACCGTGAAGACGATCCAGGCGGCCGGGCTCAGGTGAGACGGGCGATCGTCACCGGGGGCGCCGGATTCGTCGGCAGCCACATGGTCGACCTCCTCCTCGACGAGGGTTTCGAGGTCCGCGCCGCCGACAACCTGGCGACCGGGCGCCTCGCCAACCTCGCTCATCACCGGGACAACCCACGCTTCTCGTTCACCGAGGTCGACGTCTGTGAGCTCCCGGCCGGCTCGCCGCTCTTCGACGGGGTCGAGCTGGTGTTCCACTTCGCCGGGATCGGCGACATCGTGCCGTCGATCGAGCGGCCCCTCGACTACATGCGGGCGAACGTCACCGGGACGCTGGCCGTCCTGGAAGCCGCGCGGCGCGCGGGTGCCCGGAAGCTCGTCTACGCCGCGTCGTCCTCCTGCTACGGCCTCGCCCGCGAGCTGCCCACCGGCGAGACGGCCCCGATCCAGCCCGAGTACCCGTACGCGCTCAGCAAGTGGCTCGGCGAGAGCGCGGTGCTGCACTGGGGAAAGGTCTACAAGCTGCCCGTCGCGTCGCTCAGGATGTTCAACGTGTACGGGCCGCGGGCTCGCACGACCGGCGTCTACGGCGCCGTCTTCGGCGTCTTCCTCGCCCAGAAGCTCCACCGCCGCCCGTTCACCGTCGTCGGCGGCGGCACGCAGACCCGCGACTTCGTCTTCGTCACGGACGTGGCCCGCGCCTTCCTGCTGGCTGCCGAGTCGGAAGACTCCGGCGAGGTCTTCAACGTGGGGGCCGGGAACCCGCAGAGCATCAACCGTCTGGTCCAGCTGCTCGGTGGTCCCATCGTCCACCTGCCCGCCCGCCCGGGCGAGCCGCACTGCACCTGGGCCGACATCAGGAAGGCCGAGCGCGATCTCGGCTGGAAGCCCAGGGTGTCGTTCGAGGAGGGCGTCGCGCAAATGCTCGAGCAGATCGACTACTGGCGCGACGCGCCGCTCTGGACACCGGACACGATCCGGGCCGCCACCCGCACCTGGTTCCGGTACCTCGCAGCCGACCGGCGTCCCTGACGCCCCGGCTCTCTTCCCTTCCTGGAGGCGGGCCACCCCTTCGGCCCCGAGTTGACGCCGCGCGCTGCCTTGCCGTGATCTGACCGCTCCCGACCCCCGCACGCCGAAGATCCGCTCGATCAGCGCAGCCTGATGAGCGTCCACATCACCCCGGCAAGGTTCTTCAGTCGAAACGCCTTGGTCCGACCACCGGATCGCGGCGCGATCGGGGTGCCGACCTCGAGGCACGAGTGACCGGCCCTGAGGAGCTTCACCAGCGCCTCGGCCTGGTAGGCGAAGGAGTCGGTGCGGATGGTGATGCCCCGGACGACCTCCGTCCGGTGGAGGACGGTACCGTTGTAGTACCGCAGCGACCCGCCACAGCGCCAGTTCAGGAACTTCACGAACGCGCGCGACAGCGCGGGACGACCCCAGGACCGCACCTCGGGGTTCGAGATGTAGTTGACGATGATGTCGGCCCGGCCCGCCCGCGACATCACCGCGTCGAGCTGCTCGTCCGTGCCCTCGTCGTCGCCGGGGAACATCAGCAGGTACTCCCGGCGGGCGAGGGCCACGCCGACCTTGTACGCGTGACCCAGATTTCGAGGCCGGTCGTGGTGCACGACCCGGACCCGCGTGTCCGCCAGAGCCAGGCGCTCCGCGATCTCCCCCGTCGCGTCGGTACTTCCGTCGTCGACGATGATGATCTCGTAGTCGGCGAAGTGGCGGCGCGCCGCCGACCGGGCGCGGTCCACGGCGCAGGCGAGGGTGGCGGCCTCGTTCAGCGCCGGGACCACGATCGAGATGCCGGCATTCACGGGCGAAACTCCAGAGTCAGCGCGGCCCGCCGATCAGTCCTCATCGTCTCGGTTCCCAATATACCAACGGGCGCCTTGCGCGAGGGCCGCGAGAAGCCGGACCGGGTTTTCCCTTGGGTGGCTGCGGCCCTGGCCGCGGCGGGTCAGCGCTCCCCACCCGCCCGAGCCCACCGGGCTCCCCGTGGCGTATAATCTCAGATGCGCCAGAGAAGGCCAGACGGTCGCCGGCCGTGGAAACGCGGCGGGAGGAAAGTCCGGGCTCCGCAGGGCAGGGTGCTGGCTAACGGCCAGGGGGGGCGACCCCACGGACCAGTGCCACAGAAAACAAACCGCCGTCCGGCAACGGGCGGTAAGGGTGAAACGGTGAGGTAAGAGCTCACCAGCGGCGCGGGTGACCGCGCCGGCTCGGCAAACCCCACCCGGAGCAAGGCCGAATAGGAGGGCAATCGGGTGGCCCGCCCGCGCCCTCGGGTTAGGCTGCTAGAGGCACCGGGTAACCGGTGCCGTAGAGAAATGACCGCCGCCTCCGCCCGGGCAACCGGACGGAGGAACAGAACCCGGCTTACCGGCCTTCTCTGGCGTCTTTCCATCGTCCCCGGGGGTGGTTGTCCCCGAGCGCCCTCCCCTCGGCGCGATATGTCCACGGGCTCGCTCTCGATCCCGCCCGCCCCGGCCCGGGTGTGGTACTATGACCCCCCCCACTCCGATGAACCCGCGAGCCCGAAGGAAGCTCCG
>CAZWXA010000192.1:0-5078 GCA_964637755.1 uncultured bacterium
GGGCGACAACCTGTACACGTCCACGGTCGTCGCGCTCGACGCCGACACGGGCCGGCTCGTCTGGTACCATCAGGAAATTCCGCACGACGACTGGGACTACGACTCCGCCCTCGGCGAGTCGGTCCTGCTCGACCAGATGGTCGACGGCAGGATGCGGAAGGTCGCCGTCCACCAGAACAAGAGCGGCTTCGTGTTCGTGTTCGATCGGACGAACGGCAGCATCATCAACGTCTACCCGATGATCCACACCTACAACTTCGTGACGTCGATCGATCCCAAGACGGGCGAGCTGATCGGGCGCAAACCGCCGCGGCTCGGCAAGCCGGAATTCATCTGCCCGTGGATCGCCGGCGGGCGGGGCTGGAACGCGGGGTCGTACAGCCCGAAGCTCAAGCTCTGGTTCAACAGCGCCAACGAGGTCTGCGAGGAGGTCACGGTCGAGAAGCAGGCACCGGTGACGCAGCCGTCGGCGCAGCTCTACTTCGGCGGCGACCAGGTCGCGAAGCACCCGCCGGGGGGCACCGCCTACGGCCATCTCGACGCGCTCGATCCGGTGACGGGCGTGCGCAAGTGGACCGTCAGCTACAAGTACCCGCCGCTCAGCGCGGTGGTGGCGACGGGCGGCGACATCGTCATCAACGGTGACGTCGAGGGCGTGGTGCGCGCCTACGACGCCGAGAGCGGAGCGGAGCTGTGGAACTTCCGCACCGGCTCCGGCATCCGCGGCGGCCCGATCAGCTACTCGGCGGGCGGCAAGCAGTACATCGCGGTCCCGAGCGGGCTCGGCTCGCTCGTGATGGGCCTCTACCCGCACATCTGGCCGGAGGTCGCGGACTTCCCGGCGGGTGCGGCCATGTTCGTGTTCACGCTGAAGGACTGAGCCGATCGGGGCAGGTTCGATGGTTCGAGCTCTGCCGTTGGTGATGCTGTTGCTCGGGTTCGCCGGCACGCTTCGAGTCGTGCCGGCGCCCGGTCAGGCCGTGGCGGCAGAGGCCCCGCCGATCGACCTGACCGACCCCGCGGTCATCGAGGCGGGCGAGAAGCTCTACCTGCAGAGTTGCAGGGGGTGCCACGGCAAGGACGGCCAGGGCGGGCGGGGGCCGGCGCTGCGCGGGCGTGGGTTCGACAGCCGCTATGCGTTCGACCTGATCACCCGCGGCTCCCCGGCCATGCCCGCGTTCAACCAGCTCTACACGCCGGAACAGGTCTGGCACATCGTGGCGTTCGTCCAGTTGCTGAGACAGGAGAAACAGTGATGTCCTCGACGCGGTCGCTGCGGCGGCTTCTCTTGCTCCCGATGCTGGCGCTCGCGCTCGCCGGGGCGGTCCAAGCGCTCGCCCAGCAGTCCGAACCGCCGGCCGCCACCGGCCCTTCGACCGTGACTCCCCCGTTCGACCTGGCGGATCCGGCGGTCATCGAGGCCGGCCGGCAGATCTTCCGGGTCAGCTGCACCACCTATTGCCACGGCCGGGAGGGCCGGGGCGGAGGTCACCGGGGCCCGGGGCTCCGCAATGGCACCTTCGACAACGCGTACCTGTTCGAGGTGATCGCCAAGGGCCGGGCCACGATGCCGGCCTACGCGGGCACCTACTCGCCGGAGCAGATCTGGAAGAGCATCGCCTACATCCAGTCACTGAAGGACTGAGGCGTCGGGGCCGAGTTCACGGTCCTCGAGAAGCTCCTCACCAGCTTCGTCCTGCGCTCGCTATCTCTCCGGTGCGGAGAGATCCACGTCGCGCGCGCCCGACGTGCGCTGGTGGAACTCCGCGGGGACCTCGCGGCCGGCGTCGGTGAAGGCACGGCGCACGGCCTCCACGTTGGGGCTGAAGATCGTCTTGCGGTTGCCGCGCGCCCACTCGTTCGATCCGCGGATCGGCTCGACCGAGCCCTGGAAGCGGGGCATGACGTAGCGGGCGAACAGCTCGTAGCTCTTGAGCGTCTGCTCCCGGTTGGCCCACTCGTGGGCGCGGAAGAGGACGCCGCCGAAGCCGCCGGCGCTCAGCTCTTCCAGCCGCTGGATGCCGCGCACGACGGTGTCCACGGAGCCGACGAGCGTGGTGCCCATCTTCACGCCCTCCGTGAGGGGATCGTCGGAGCGCCCAGGCGGGCGGCCCAGCGTCTCCTCGAAGTAGGTGATCGTCTCGTGCCGTTCCCCGCGCGTGACCTGGCGCATCGCCTCCTCGTCGTCGTCGGCGACGTGGACGTTGACGACGAGGCGCCACTCCTTGCGGTCCATGCGCTTGCCGTGCCTGGCCGCGGTCTCCTCCGCGATCTTCCACTGATTGGCCAGCGCCTCCGGTCCCCCCGGCAGGCCTGCACCCAGCGAGAGCACCCCGAGTCCGTGGCGACCCGCCGCCGTCACGCCGGCCGGGGTCATGATGCTCGCCACCGCGATGGGGAAGTGCGGGTGCGTGTAGGGGGCGAGGTGGAGGCGTGCCTCGCGCAGCTCGAACCAGTCGGTCTTCATCGTCACCGGCTCGTCGCACGCGAGGAGCCGCATGATGGCCTCCAGCGCCTCCTCCATGCGCGGGCGCTGGGTCACGGGCTCGATCCCCATCATGTAGGCGTCGGACACCAGCGCGCCGGGGCCGCAGCCGAGCATGGTGCGGCCGCGGGTCATGTGGTCGAGCTGGACGAAGCGCTGGGCGACAAGGAACGGGTGGTGGTACGGGAGGCTCGTCACGCCCGAGCCCAGCATGATGTGGCGCGTGCGCTCGGCGGCGGCGGCGATGAAGATCTCGGGCGAGGCGATCAACTCCCACCCGGCCGAGTGGTGCTCACCGACCCACACCTCGTCGTAGCCGAGGTAGTCGAGCCACTCGATCAGCTCCATGTCGCGGGCCAGCGCGAGGGTGGGGTTCTCGCCGATCCGGTGGAACGGCGCGAGGAAGATCCCGAACTTCATGCCTCGGTGAGCCATCACGTCTCCGTTGTCGTCCGCCGCGCTGGCGATGAGCGGCGTGGCGTCCAGTATGCCGTATCAGCGACACGTTGAGGGGATGCGAATCTAGCCCTCAGCGGCTGCTCCGCGCCGCCACCGCGAAGGCGAGGAAGTACCGGTCCATATCCTCCAGCGTCGTGCCGTACTCCCTTCCGCCCGCCGCGGCGTCGCAGAGCAGCTCCCGCGCTCGGGCGATTTCACGGAGCCGGGCGCGCCAGCGCGGATCCCCGAGCGTGAAGTCCAGCAGCTCGAGCGCGCGATCGAAGGCGCCGGTCAGCAGGCGCTCGTCGCGGCCTCTCCAGCGGAGCATCCGTCCCACCTCGCTGCCGACGTTGGCGAGCTGCTCGGCCAGCGAGAACTGCCCCCATCGCCCGGCCGCCAGATCCGGGTGCCGGTGGACGATCCCCGTCACGGGACGACGAGCCTCCGAACGATGTCCTGGATCTGCCGCTGCACGGCGGCGTCTTCGACTCCGCGCGATCGGTTGCCCCGGGACGGGCGGACATTGATCATGGAGTCGAACTCGATGAGCTCCGCGACCGGCCTGTCGGGGTAGAGGTTGATGCCCCAGAGGTCCGCCTGGCGGGACTCCTGCTGGAGCAGGAGGGCTTCCTCGTCGGCGTGGAGCTCCCCGCCGATGGCCATCAGGCCGCGCTCCACGTCCACCACGGCCTTGACGAAGTCGCCGAACTGCTGCCCAGCCATGCGCCGCAGCTCGTCACGCGTGACGGTCGCGCTCACGATCTGGATCGGCATTGGATGCGACGAGATCGTGCCCTCCTCGTCCAGCTCACCACCCCGCTTTCTTCATGACCGTTCCTGTCACGCGCAACAGCGTGTCGGACGCCGTCCCTCGGTCATGAGCAATCCGCACTACTGGCCGCTCGGAGCGCTCCTGACCCAGCCCCCGTGGACCGGATAGTGAGAGCAGATGAACTCCAGAAAGGCCGGCCGGCCCCTGGCGTTCTCGTCGAAGGCCCGCTTCAGTGCCGGGATCACTTCTGACGGCTCGGTCACGTCCTCTCCGTAGAAGCCCACTGCCCTCGCCATGGCCGACATGCACGCCGAGGAGTGATCGGACACCTTCCAGGTGTAGGGATCGTGACCAGCGCCCCAGAAGCCAGGCCCGTAGCCGGAGTAGCCGCCGTTATTGATGTGAACGGTCGTCACCCCGATGCCGTAGCGCGCCACCGCCTCGAAGTTGCCCAT
Organism: uncultured bacterium; assembly: GCA_964637755.1. Lineage (GTDB taxonomy): Bacteria > Methylomirabilota > Methylomirabilia > Rokubacteriales > CSP1-6 > AR9. The sequence goes on from CAZWXA010000192.1 coordinate 4,151, forward strand.
CATGTAGCACACCCCCGCGTCGCCGGTGACGTTGACGCACTGCCGCTCCGGGTACGCGAGCTTGGCGGCGACGACCCCCGCCAGACTGAAGCCGAGCGTGGACACGTTGCCCCAGCCCAGGTAGCCCCGCGGGATCTGAGCCTCGTAGACCGTGCTCGTCTGGTCCCGGGTGTTTCCCGAGTCGGCGGTGACGAACGAGGTCCTGGGGTCGAGCACCTTCATCAGGTCTCCGAACACCCGGTACGGGTTGATCGGCGTGTCGTTCGACTCCATCAGGGGGCGGAACTGCGCCAGGAACGCCTGCTTGCCCGCGCGGATCTCCTCGACGAGCTCCGGCCTCTTGCGCGCGCCGCCGGTCCGCACGGACAGCTCGTCGACGAGGGCCCGGAGGGTCAGCTTGGCGTCGCCGATCACGGCGTATCGAGTCTCGTAGCTGCGGTTGATGTCCAGCGTGTCGACCGTGCACTGGATGATGGTCTTCGTGTCGGCGTCGGGAATGGCGTGACTGAACCGATTGGGGAAGAGGCTCGAGCCGACCGAGAACAAGACGTCGGCCTTGCGGAGAAAGTGTTCGGCCAGCGAGCCCCGAACGCCGACGGACAGCGGGTGGTTCTCCGGGAAGGCGCCCTTCGCCTTCAGGGTCGTCAGCACCGGCACCTGGGCGAGCTCGGCGAGCTGCCGGAGCTCGCTCGTGGCGTCGGCGTAGAGGACACCCTCGCCCACGTAGAGGAGTGGATCCCTCGCGGCCAGCAGCGCCTTGACGGCGGTCTTCACGTCGTCCGGATCGGGACCGGATCTCCAGCCCTTCACCGGCGCGTAGGGGTGTTCGTCCTCGTCGTATTCCCCGAGGTCGCGCGGGATGATGAGCAGGACGGGACCGGGTCGGCCCGACCGGAGCTGGGTGAAGGCTCGGCGGACGTAGTCGGGC
>CAZWXA010000192.1:5178-6445 GCA_964637755.1 uncultured bacterium
CACCCAGGGAATCCCCTCGGCCTTGAGAATCCGCGCCACGCCGTTCGCCGCTCTGACTTTCACGAATCTCCTCCTCCCGGGTAAACCGGGGCCCTTGCAGGGTCTGGTCCGACGCGGGCCCTCGCCTCGCCCCCTCGCGCCTCCTCGTACCCCGACGACGGAGTCCCTGTCAAGAAGGGACAGCGCTTGACTCTCCGCCCACTTCGTCCTAGGCTCGTGGCAGCTCCGATGGCCCTGACGTTCCGGACGCTTCACCCGTACTTCGTCGCCGAGGTCAGCCCGGTCGATCTTCGCCAGGTTCACGATGGCGAGACGCTCGCGCGGATCCGGGCGGGGATGGACGAATACGCGGTCCTCGTGTTCCGCGATCAGCCGTTCACCGACGACGAGCACCTCGCGTTCGCGCAGCGGCTCGACGGCCAGCTGCACGCGAAGACGGGGAGCAGTGCCCTCCGGAAGAACCGCCTGGGGAACGAGGCGCTCGGCGACATCTCGAACCTCGACGAGAACGGCGAGGTCCTGCCATCCGACGATCGCCGCCGGATGTACGGGCTCGGGAATCGCTTGTGGCACACCGATGCGTCGTTCCAGGATCCGCCGGGACGATACTCGATGCTCTCGGCGAAGATCGTCCCTCCGGTCGAGGCGGACACGGAGTTCGCCGACATGCGCGCCGCGTACGACGCGCTTCCCGCGGAGACGAAAGCGCAGCTCGAGGGGCTCCACGCACACCACTCGATCGCCTACTCGCGGCAGACGCTCGGGTTCGAGTTCTCGAGGGACGAGGAAGAGAAGTTGAAAGGTGCGGTCCATCCCCTCGTCCGGACGATCCCGCGCTCGCATCGCCGGTCGCTCTACCTCGCTTCGCATGCCTCGAGGATCATCGACTGGCCGGTCCCTGAAGGCCGGCTCCTCCTGCGGGACCTGGTGGAGCACGCGACCAAGCCGGAGTTCGTCTACCGGCACTCCTGGCGCGTCGGAGACCTCGTGATCTGGGACAACCGCGCCACCATGCATCGCGCGCGGCCATTCGACGACGCGAAGCATCGCCGCGAGCTCCGTCGCGTGACGACCCTCGATCTCGAGCAGCCCGCACTCCTCGCGAGCAGATCCTAACCACTTCTCGCTCTAGGCCTTCCAGCCTTCGGGTCAACCTCCCGCAGTGCCACTCCGCGGCTCGCTCGAGGGCTCCCTGCCCATCCTCTCTCCTTGCCTCGCGCTTGCTGCTGCGTGCGGATATCGACGGGGGTCGCGTGGTACGGCACGT
>CAZWXA010000192.1:6455-7393 GCA_964637755.1 uncultured bacterium
CGTCGCGAGCAGATCTTAGCCGCTTCTCGCGCCGGGCTTCCCGCCCCGGGTCGACCTCCCGGAGTGCCACTCCGCGGCTCGCTCGAGGGCTCCCTGCCCATCCTCTCTCCTTGCCGCGTCACACGAGAATCGGGAGGACGCGCGCCAAGATTCGTGTTGACGCCCGTGACGACCCGGCGTAGAGTCGCCGCACCTTCGACGAGCCGAGAGAGCGAGAGGTTGCGGCGATCCTCCGAAAGCGCATGCCGAACGACAGAAGAACAGCCGGGAGGGGCGCCCCGGCCGTCCGGCGCAATGGGGGCATGACCGCGCGTCCGCCCCCCGACGAATCCGACTGCCAACACCCTGTCTGATAGGTCCTCATCGACGTCTCAACAGCGCTGGGAGCGCCGGATCACACGTTGCGTGTAGCCCGGCAAAGTATCTCACCGGACGTAGGGGAGGAGATCCAAGCATGATTGATCGGCGCGAGTTTCTCGCCCTCCTGGCCACCGCCGCGGCTGCCGCCGGCAGCCGCGATGCCGTCGCCGCCACGCCGGACGCGTACTCCCACCACGATGTCCATCCCACCGCCAACCTCGGAAACCTCGAGAAGGCCTACACATTCTTCAGCCCACTCGAAGCCGAGTACATCGAGGCCGCGGTCGCGCGACTGATCCCCAAGGACGAACTCGGTCCGGGCGCGCTCGAGGCCGACGTCCCGTACTACATTGATCGGCTGCTCACCACGGAGTACGGCTCTGGCGCGCGCTTCTACAATCTGGGGCCGTTCGGCGCGACCACGCCATTCCAGGGTTACCAGTCGCCCCTCACGCCGCCGGAGGTCTACCGCATCGGGATCGCGGCCACCAACAAGTACTGCCAGCAGCAGTATGGGAAGCGCTTCGCCGAGCTCGACGCCGCCACGCAGGACGGCGTGCTCAAGGGGCTCCAGGACG
>CAZWXA010000193.1:0-7379 GCA_964637755.1 uncultured bacterium
TGCGCCGCTGTTTCGCGAAGAGCGTAGACGAGCGCCTTCACGACATCGCGGACGCCCGCCTTGAGATCGACGAGGTGCTCCGGGCTCCCGGCGACGGGTCGGAGGACCTTTGGAGGCCGGGCGAGCGGGGGGCAACGGCGAAGTCCCTCCGGCGCCGCCTCGCGCTCGTCGCGCTGGCTACCGCAACCGGGCTGGCCGGCATCGCAATCGGGGTAGCGTGGTCCCGGAGAGTCGCTCCCACGGCGGTCGAGCCCGTGCGCCGGCTATCGATCACCGGCCTGGGCTGGAGCGACTTCGAGAAGGTCGACGTGACGCTCCTCCAGAACCTCATGGCGCTTTCGCCGGACGGATCCCGCCTCGTCTACTCCGCCGTCCGCGACGGCACACGGCGGCTCTACCTTCGCGATCTCGACGCCTTCGACGCGCAGCCGATCAAGGGCACGGAAAACGGGTGGGGGGCCTTCTTCTCTCCGGATGGCGCGTCGCTCGCCTTTGCGGCGGACGGCCGGCTGAAGAAGGTCTCCCTGGCCGGCGGCCTGCCGCAGGCGTTTGGCGCCGCCCCGGGTTTCAGCGGTGGAGCGTGGCGGGCCGACGGGACCGTCTTCTTCGCCCCGCTCGACTTCTCCGGCCTCAGGAAGGCTTCCGTCGCGGGCGGCGGCACCGAGAGCCTCGAGCCGCCCGACTCCGCCGCCGGCGAGGTGGCCCATTGCCTGCCAAAGCTCCTTCCCGGCGGGACGTCGCTGCTGTTCACGGCGTTCCTGGGCGGGAGGGCGTCCCGCATCGGCCTCTACGCGACGGCGACCGGCGAGAGCAGGGTTCTGCTCGAAGACGCTACCAACGCACACTATCTCCGGTCCGGACACCTGGTCTTCGGACGCGGCAACGAGATCTGGGCTGCCGCCTTCGATCCCTCGCGTTCCGAGATCGTGGGCACCCCGGAGAGGATGATCGAGCACGTCTGGGCCGGCGGCTTCTTCTACTCGGCCCTCTTCACCGTCTCGGAGAACGGCGTCCTGGCCTACGCACCGATCGGGGCTCAGTCCGGCCGCCGGTCGCTCGTCTGGGTGGACCGGGAGGGGCGGGAGACACCCATCACGCGCGAGGAGCGCGCCTACGCCGCACCGCGGCTCTCTCCCGACGGGAAGTCGATTCTCGTGCGCATCGCCGAGGACGCGACCGACATCTGGAGCTACGAGATCGAGCGCGGCGCGCTGACGCGGCTCACGTCGGAGGGATACGAGGACGGCCCGCTGTGGACCGCCGATGGGAAGGCCTTCATCTACCCGTCCAACCGGTCCGGGATGCCGGCCCTCTACCGCCAGCCCGTGGCGGGGGAGGGCGAGGCGGTGCGGCTGGTACTGAGCGAGCGCGCCCAGTACCCCGAGACTCTCTCGAAGGACGGAAAGACGATCGTGGTCACCGAGATGAACCCGAAGACAGGGCTGGACCTGTTCCTGCTCCCGCTGGAAAGGGACGCTCGACCCGTTCCGTTGCTCGTCACGGAAAGCTCGGAGTACGCCGCGGACTTGTCTGCAGACGGGAAGTGGTTCGTCTACGTCTCCCGCGCCTCGGGCCGGCCCGAGGTCCTCGTGCGGTCGGTCGCGGGGGGCGGCGACGAGTGGCGGGTGTCGCTGAACGGCGGCACCGAGCCCCGCTGGTCGAGAGGCGGCGGCGAGATCTTCTACCGGGAAGGGCAGAAGATGATGGTGGCGCAGATCCAGACCCAGCCCAGCCTTCAGGTGTCGACGCCCCGGGCCCTCTTCGAGGGACTCTACGAGGTGATGGACGGCCCGATCAACTACGACGTCACCCCGGACGGGCGTCGGTTCCTGATGGTCAAGATGGAGCGATCGGAGGCACCCACGGAGCTGCGGGTCGTCACCCACTGGGACCGGGAGCTCCGCAAGGCCCTGCCGGCCGGCCGGTGAGCGGGGTCAGGCCACCCGCGTCCGGACGCGGGACTCGTCTCCTCGTCAGCTCGGCGATGGAGTGGTCAGCGGCCCGAACTTCCGAACGAGCACCTGGGGGATTCGATCGAAGTCCCCGTCCAGAGTGATGACAGCCAGGCCGTGGTGCGCCGCGGACGCGGCGATCCAGAGGTCGTTCGGGGAAACGGGGGTGCCCTGCCGCCGGAGGTAATCGTGGATCGCTGCGTAACGGTGGGCTGTCTCGTCGTCGATCACGGGGACGCTGCAGCGGGGTGAGGCGAGGAACTCCCCGAGCTGCCTCTCGTTCTCCGTCAGCCGTCCCCCCTTGAGGAACCCCGATCTGAGCTCACCCAGGACGATGGGGCTGAGGAAAACCTCCGACGCCTCCTGGACGGCCGCCTTGACGCCAGGGTGGTCTCGAAAGAAGGCGGCGTAGGCAGAGGTGTCCACCAGAAGCCGGCTCATTTCCACATCTCGGGGTCGATCTGGCGCTGTTCCCGCAACGCCGCCATGAACTGCTGGTACTCCGCGTCCGACCATGTGCCGGCCAGGTGGTCGAGATCGTGATGGATGACCTTCTTCTTACCCTTCTCCGCGCCGGTGGCCTCCTCGAGGAGCCGGACGATGGCCTTGTTCAGGCTCAACTTCTCCTTGCGGGCCTTCTCCTTCACCGCCTTCGCAACAGCGGGCGGCAGGTTCCTCACCGTGATCGCGTTCATGGGCACCTTCCTGTGATACACGCGTGAACCATTGTGCATCACTAGTGATGCACCCGCAAGCAGGATGCGTTCCCCACCGCCGACCAGGGGCCGCTCAGCCCCCGCACCGCGCAGAGCTCAACGCACTCCGCCCGACGCGAGAATCTGCTTTAACTCTTCCGTCCAGTTGACCACGGCGCGCAGCTTGCCGCCGTTCGCGCCGCGCCGAAGCATGATGAAGCGGCCGTCGGGCGTGACGTCGTAGTTCGCGATGCTGATGCCCTGACCGAAGTCGTACTCGTCAGCGAAGAGGGCCGTGGGTTTGCCGAAGACCGGCTCGGCGCCGGAGGCGCCCATGGGCACCGCGACGATGCGCTTCTCGCTGCGGTAGTAGATCTCCCGGTTGCTGCGGCTCCACCGCGCCTGCCCGCCGCCGCCTTCCGAGACCTGCCACGGCCGATCCAGCGCCGGATAGCGCCGGACGTAGATCTCCGGCTGGCCCGAGGCGTTCGACTGGTAGAGCAAGAAGCGTCCGTCCGGTGACAACTGCGCGCCGCCCTCATAGGCGGGGGTGACGATCAGTGGCTTTGGCTCGAAGGTGCCACTGATCGACATCAGGAAAACATCCCCCGACGTTTCGGGCCGGATGCGGACGACGATGACGGAGTCGGGATCGGGCCCCGGTGACGAGGGGAAGTCGTTGACGCCCGCGGCGGGCAGGGGGGCCGCGTCGCCGCTGCCGTCGGCTTTGGCCCAGAACGGCGAGTTGAACCGCCGGAACACGACGCGGTTCCCGTCGGCGCTCCACGTGGAGAAGAGCGTGCCGAACGCGGCCGCCGTGAGCCGCGCGCGCGTGCCACGCGCCAGATCGAGCGCCTCGATGACATTGCCACCGCTCTCGACCAGGAGCCGGCGCCCGTCGGGCGAGATCCGCGGGTTCGCATAGCGGCCCGGTGGCAGATCGAGGGCCAATGCCGCGCCGTCGCGGGCCACCGAGACCACGCGTTGGTCCGTGAAGCCGGCCGGCAGGTACAACAGGGTCCCTGTGGACGAAATCCACAATCCCAGGTCACCGAAGGAAAGCGCTTCCACGGCGCCGGACGGCATGACGGGGACCGCCGCCCCGCGCAACGTCGCCGTGTGCGGGTCGAAGGCCGCCGCCAGCAGCGCGCCATCTCTCGCGAACAGCAGATGGCCCGTGGGTGACCACACGGGGGTCGTCGCCCGTTCGACGATCACTGACCGCGGTCCCCCGTCAATCGACACCGCTTCGATCCGCTCCGCACCCGGCTCGGTGGTCAGGCTCGCAAACAGCACGAGGCGCTCTCCCGGCAGCACCACCGGGTGGTCGTGGACCACTTCCTGGCGTGCGGCATCGAGCACCGTGAGCGCGCGTGGTGCGCTGCCCTCCGGCGAGACGATCCACAGGGCGCCACCGCGGCCGAAGATGATGCCCGCCGGGCTCCACACGAGCCCGCCGGTGAGGTCGGCGCCGGACGTCACGACCTTCCGTTGCTGGTCGGCCAAGGAGACGCGCGTGATCGACCCGCTGCCCGGAATGAACGCCACGCTGCCGCCGTCGGGAGAGAACGCGCCGGAATTGGCGCCACTGGTGCCTGGTACTTCGCTCGCCTCCGCGCGATCGAGCCGGCGAGCGAACAAACGGCGCACGCCGTCTCTCACGCCGACCATCAACACGGTCCGACCGTCGGGAGAGATCCCAAGCCCCGCGGTCGTCTGGGCAATGGGTTCGACGTCGGGTGGGAAGGCGATGTCGAGGTGCATCACTTCACGCGCGGTCGTGTCGAGACCGGTCCGGCCCCAAAGCGTCCAACCGGCCAGGAGCCCCGCGGCCACGAGCGCCGCGGCCGCGGTCAGCCCCCAGGGCAGCGCGCGCCAGAGCGAGGGCGCCCCTGCGGGCTCGGCCCGGCCGGTCGGGTCGCGCACATCTTCCAGATCCAGCCGCGCATCGCCGATGTCGCGCAGGCGCTTCTTCGAGTCGCGCTCCAGACACCGCGTGAGCAGGCGGCGTACGCCCGGTGGCGTCGACGACGGCAACATCGTCCAGTCGGGTTCGCGCGTCAGCACGGCGGCCAGGGTGTCGCTCACCGTCTCGCCCGCAAAGAGCCTTCGGCCCGTCAGCATCTCGAAGAGCACCACCCCGAACGCCCAGATGTCGGCCCGCTTGTCGACCGGTTTGCCGCGTGCCTGCTCGGGGCTCATGTAGGCCGCGGTGCCGAGGATGACTCCCGCCTCGGTCCCGTGGCGCGACATCGTCGGTGACTGCGAGGGATCGCTGCCGGATTGTCCGACGTCGCCCCCGTAAGCCTTGGCCAGACCGAAATCGAGAATCTTGACGTCGCCGTCCTTCGTGACCTTGATGTTGGCGGGCTTGAGGTCGCGATGCACGATGCCCTTCTCGTGCGCGGCTTCGAGCCCATCCACGACCTGCTTCGCGTAGGCGACGGCCTCGTCAACGGGGATTGCGCCGTGGGCGAGCCGCCGACCGAGGTCGTCGCCTTCGACGAGCTCGAGGGCGAGGGCCAGCGCGTCGTTCGTTTCCTCGAGCCCGTAGATCGACGCGATGTGGGGATGATTGAGCGAGGCGAGCACCTGCGCCTCGCGCCGGAGCCGGGCGACGCGGTCGGCATCCTGCCCGAACGCCGCCGGCAAGACCTTGATCGCCGCGTCGCGGTTGAGCTTCGTATCGCGGGCACGATAGACCTCTCCCATCCCGCCCGCGCCGATGGCGCCTGTGACCTCGTAGGGGCCAATGCGTTTGCCCGGGCTCAGTGACATCGGAGTGGCGAGGATTATAGGGGAAGGCGGGCGCGGACCGATTCGCAGCTCGGTGCGAACCCTGAAGGCGGCGCCCTGCGCGAAAGCCGCGATTCCCGCCTTCCACCCGCATGTCCATGCCCTGGTTTCCCGGGGAGGCTGGACGGCTTGCGGGGAGTGGATCCCGCTGCCGTATGTGGATGAGGCAGCGGCCGAGAAGCTCTTCCGCCACAAGGTCCTGGCTCTGCTCCGTCGAAGGGGGCTGCTCAGCTCGCTTCTCCGCCGGTAATGCGTACTCCTGTTCGAGGCGCAAGCCGACCTTGCCGACGACCGCGACCACCCGAAGGACCTCTGGCTGGGCTTTCGCGCGAACCGCATCCGCCGCCCCCGCGACGACTGACGTTGACGCCCACGATCGCGGGGAACAGAATGTCGCTGAGGGATGCCGACATGACGCGACGCCGCAGAATTCGCCAGAATGTCGAGGAGGCCCTCATTCGTCTCGATATCGCGGCCCTCGCCGACGGGGGCTACCTCGCGACCAGTCCCGACGTGCCCGGACTGGTTGCCGAGGGAAGAACCCTGACCGAGACGGCCGAGATCGCACAGGACGTCGCGCGCAAGATCCTCGAATCGTGTGTGGAGCACGGCGACCCCCTTCCTCCTGCCTTTCGCAAGCGCAGGGCCCGGGCGCAGGCGCTGACCGTCCCCGTCGGACTCCCCGCGGAGCGGTAGCATGGGTCGGCTCGCAGGCTTCAGCTACTCTGAAGTCGCGCGGCGGCTGCGGCGCCTTGGCTTCGAGTTCGACCGACAGGCGAAGGGCAGCCACGAGATCTGGCGCCACGCCCACGATGGTCGCAAGACCACGGTCCCGCGCCACCCGGGGGACATCTACGAGGGCACGTTGCGGGCCGTCCTGCGACAGGCCGACGTTGCTCCGGCCACGTTCCTGAACGCTTGACTGGAGCCCCGTGTAGAACGGCCTGCCCCCCATCATGTTCCGGCGCACTGAAGCGGCAGATTGCGTTTGCGCGCAGCCCCCGCCCGCGGCATAGTGTCGCTCGCGATACCGCGAGCCATGCCGCAGCACGTCCACTTCGCCCCGATGACCCCGACCTTCCCCTGACCATGACTGGCTTCCGGTCTGCGCCTCGATGATCGGCCAGACGGTCTCCCACTATCGCCTGCTGGAGAAACTGGGTGGCGGCGGCATGGGCGTCGTCTACAAGGCGGAAGACATCAAACTCGGTCGCATGGTCGCCCTGAAGTTCCTGCCGCCGGAGGCTTCGCAGGACCCGAGCGCGATCGAGCGCTTCAGGCGGGAGGCCCGTGCCGCGTCCGCGCTGAATCACCCTCACATCTGCACCATCCACGACCTGGGCGAGAGCGCCGAGCACGGCGACCAGCAGTTCATCGTCATGGAGCTGCTGGAGGGGCAGACCCTCAAGCACGCGATCGGCGCCCGGCCGATGCCGGCCGAGGAAATCCTGGGCTTGGGTATCCAGATCGCCGACGCGCTGGACGCCGCCCACGTCCAAGGCATCGTGCACCGGGACATCAAGCCTGCGAACATCTTTGTCACCCGGCGAGGGCAGGCCAAGGTCCTCGACTTCGGCCTCGCCAAGCTTGCGCCAGAGGGACCGCGCGTCGGCGAAGCGAGGGGCGTCACCACCGCCCCCACCCGCGAAGGCACTCCGCACGAGCACTTGACGAGCCCGGGGGCCACGGTCGGGACAGTGGCCTACATGTCGCCCGAGCAAGTGCGGGGAGAAGAGCTGGACGCGCGCACGGACTTGTTCTCTTTCGGCCTCGTGCTCTACGAGATGTCGACGGGACGGCAGGCCTACACGGGCAGTACCTCGGGCGTGATATTCGAGGCGATCCTCAACCGGGCGCCGATCCCGCCGGCGCGTCTCAATCCGGAGCTGCCCCTGGAGCTGGACCGCGTCATCGGCAAGGCGCTGGAAAAGGACCG
>CAZWXA010000194.1:0-7344 GCA_964637755.1 uncultured bacterium
CCGGCTGTCGGTGAGCGGCATGTCCTGCGTCTTGGCCATCTTGACCGAGATCGGCTCGAACTTGCGGAGGTAGGACGAGCAGCAGAGCTGGCGCCCGCACGGACCGATGCCGTCGAGCACCTTGGTGGTATCGCGGGCGCCGACCTGCCGCATCTCGATGCGGGCGCGGAACTCCCGGGCGAGGTCGCGGACGAGGTCGCGGAAATCCACGCGCTCCTCGGCGTTGAAGTACACCGTCACCCGCGGTCCGTCAGGCTCGATCTCGACGTCGATGACCTTGAGACGGAGCCCCTTGTCCCGGGTCCTCGCCTGGCAGGTCTCGACCGCACGCCGCTCGCGCTCGCGACGGCCACGCCATTCCTGCACCTCCGACGGCGCCGCCGTGCCCATCACGCGTCTGAACAGCCGATCGCGCTTGAACTCCGGGAGCACGCGCGCCGGCCGGCGCACCTCGCCGACGGCGGTGCCGGTCGCCGTCTCCACGACGCAGAAATCCCCGACGTGCAGCTCGAGACCGGCCACCTTGTAGTCGTCTGCCTGGGCGGTCTCGCGCAGGCGGACACCGATCAGGTACTCGACCGGGGCTTCGGCCGGGGCCTCAGCGTCGCCCATGCGCTCCTCCTTCATGCCGCCCCGAGCGCGAGGCGGCTCAGCACGACCTCGAGCGTCAGTCGTGGCGAGACGTTCACCCCGAGCCCTCGCCACGCGTCGCGGCAGAGGGCGAGTCCTCGCACGATCTCCTCGAGCGACAGCCCCTCGGCTTCCCGCGCCGCGAGGTCGTCCGGCGGGAGGCCAGCCTTCGCACGCAGCAGGTCGCGGTACCAGAGCCAGACGGCGTCGACCACGGCCTCGGCCCGGTGCCGGTCCCGGTCGACGGCCTGGGCATGCCGGAACATCGCCTCCGCGCCCCCGTCGCGCGACTCCCGGAACATCGCGCGGACGGCCTCGCGCTCCGCGGGCTCCCCCTCGCGCGGGGCGGCCTGGAAGCGCACGATCTGGCAGCGCGAGAGCACCGTGGCGGGCACCGCCCTCGCCCGGGACAGGAGCAGGATGATCACCGTCCCCGCCGGCGGCTCCTCGAGGGTCTTGAGAAACGCTTCGGGCGACTCGCCGGTCATCCGATCGGCCTCCTCGACGATGAAGACCTTGAGGCGCGCCCGCACCGGGCGGAGCGAGGCGGCCCGCTCGAGCGCCCGGATGGCGTCGATGCGGATCGCTCTCGGCCCCCTGGGGTTACCCTCCGGCGGCGTCGGCGCGATCAGGTACAGGTCCGGATGCGACGGCCCCTCGCTGCCGAGCAGGGCGAGGGCGAACTCCACTGCGGCCGCCTTCCTCCCGGACCCGGCGGGACCGACGAACGCGTACGCGTGCGCGACGCGCCCGCCCGCCAGCACGCGCCCGAGCAGCGGGTGCTCAGGCGCCACCGAGCACCCTTCCCAGGCGCTCGTCGACGAGCGCCACGATCGCGTTCTGCAGCGGCATCTCGTCGCCCGCCGCGGGGACGGCGACGACCCGTTCCTTCTCGGCGCTCGCGATCTCGAGGTAGCCCTGGCGCACGCGCTCGTGAAACCCCAGGCCCAGTGCCTCGAAGGAGTCCTGGGCGCGCCGGCCGATCCGCTCGATGCCCACGCTGGCCGGCAGGTCGAGCACGAGCGTCAGGTCCGGGACCACGCCGCCCGTCGCGAGGAGGTTCAATTCCCTGATCGTCTGCACGTCGACGCCGCGCCCGTAGCCCTGGTACGCCACGGTCGCGTCGACGTACCGGTCGGAGATGACGACCTCGCCCCGCTCCAGCGCGGGACGGATCACGTGCGCGACGTGCTGCTGGCGGGCGGCCAGGAAGAGGAACGTCTCGGCCAGCGGCGCCGGGCGCGCGGCGCCGGCCTCGAAGAGCGCGCGGATGGCGACCCCGAGGGGGGTACCGTCCGGCTCACTCGTGAGACGGACCCGATGCCCGCGGCCGTGGAGGACCTGGGCGAGGTGGCGCGCCTGGCTCGTCTTGCCCGACCCCTCGACGCCTTCGAACGTGATCAACACGCCTCGCACCGAACGCCCCCCAGCGGCAGTGATGACCTACTGTAACACGCCCCATCGCACCCCCGGCGTCACCCCGAGGACGAGGCGGGGACGCCTGCGGGCCACTCGAAAAGGCCGGCCTTTTTCACGCGGCCTGCCTCGTTGACAGGGTTCGCGCGGGGGGAGCATAGTCCAGGGCAATGACCTTCAAGAAGAAGCTGCTCCTGGCCTTCTGCGTCATGATCATCCCGCTGGCGATCATCGGCGCCCAGACCCTCTGGAACCTCCGCCAGGAGACCGTGGCCCTCCGGACCCTCGAGGAAAGCCTCGCCAGGGCGCGGGTGTTCGCGGACGTCGAGTCCCTCGTCTACCGCAAGCTGCGCAAGGTCCGGGACTACCTGGCGGAGTGGGACCGGCAGGCCAACGAGGAGTTCGAGCGGCTCGACACCGACCTGCACCCGCGACTCGATGAATGGAAGAAGGCAACGGTCGATCCCGAGGACCTCCGGCTGGCCGGCGTCCTCGAAGGCCTCGACGGCGAGATGGACTCGGTGGCGCGCCAGGCGTTCGCCCTGCATCAGGACAACCGGCGCGAGGAGGCCTCGCGGCTGATCCGGGAGGAGCTGAACGGCCGCCTCCTCCCCGCCCTCGACGGCACGATCAAGGCCATCTACACGTCGTCGCGCACCCACAACATCCAGCGCGCCTTCAGGAATCTCGAGGCCACCGAGCGGTCCACCACCACGGTCCTCATCGTCATCGTCGGCTCCTCCGTCGTGTTCGGCGTACTTTTTTCCCTGCTCATCGCGCGGAACCTCGCCCGGCCCGTCGGCGAGCTCAAGAAGATGATGGAGCTGGTCGGCCGCGGAGCGTTCGACCACGCGCGCGCCGTCCAGATCCGGTCGCGCGACGAGCTGGGCGGTCTCGCGCGGGAGTTCGTCGAGATGGCGGAGCGGCTCGAGCGGGCCCAGCAGGACATCGTCCAGTCCGAGAAGCTGGCCTCGATCGGCCAGATGTCGGCGGCGGTGGCCCACGGGCTCCGGAACCCGCTGGCGAGCATCCGGGCGGCGACCCAGCTCAGCCTGCACCAGCTCCCCGCGCGGAGCCCCCAGCGAGAGCACCTGCAGGCGGTCATCGGGGAGGTCGACCGGCTCGAGAAGCGCATCAGTCACCTCCTGGACTTCACCAAGCCCGTCCCCTACTCGCCCGCGTCGGAGAGGATCGGCGATCTCGTCGAGCGGGTGCTGTCGGTCTTCCCCGAGAAGATCGTCAGGCAGCGCCTCGAGGTCGCGGTGGACGCCGACCCCGCCTTGCCCGAGGCGTGGATCGACGCGTTCCAGATCGAGCAGGCCCTCCTCGAGGTGGTCTCCAACGCCATCGAGTCGATGCCGAAGGGGGGCAAGCTCTCGGTCGCCGCTCACGCCCGTGGCGGCGGGGCCGGCGGCGCCGGGATCGAGATCGCCGTCACCGACACGGGAGAGGGCATTCCCGAGATCGCGCTGGCTCACGTCGCGGAGCCGTTCTTCACCACGAAGGCCGACGGCACCGGACTCGGCCTGGCCATCGCCAAGCGCTTCGTCGAGCAGAACCGCGGGGCCCTCACCGTCGGGAGCGCCGAGCACGAGGGCACGCTCGTCACGATCTCGCTCCCGGCCACCCCCGCCCCGGACAGATGATGGCGCGGTTCACCGTCCTGATCGTGGACGACGAGAAGACGCTCGCCCGGTCGATCAAGCTCTTCCTCCTCGAGCAGGGGTACGAGGCCGAGGTCGCCGAGGACGGCGTCCAGGCGCTCGAGCTGGTCGAGACCCTGCATCCGGACCTCGTCTTCCTCGACTTCAGGCTGCCGCGGATCACCGGCGTCGAGCTGCTGCAGAAGATCCGCCAGTACGACCCCTCCATCGCGGTCGTGATGATGACCGCGCACGGCACGATCGAGGGGGCCGTCGAGGCGATGAAGCTCGGCGCCCTCGACTACCTCAAGAAGCCCGTCGACCTGGACGAGCTGAAGATCCTCGTGGAGCGCGCCCAGGAAAGCTCGCGGCTCCGGCAGGAGGTCCTCTACTACCGCGAGCGGGAGACCCGCGACTTCGAGGTCGAGGGCCTGATCGGGCGCTGCCAGGCGATGCAGCAGATCTTCGCCCAGATCAAGCACCTGGCGTCGCTGGAGGACGAGGCGCCGACCGTGCTCCTCACAGGGGAGACCGGCACCGGGAAGAGCCTCGTGGCGAAGGCCCTGCACATGCAGAGCCGGCGGGCGCGCAACCCGTTCATCGAGATCGACTGCACGTCGCTCCCGCCGACGCTCATCGAGACCGAGCTGTTCGGCTACGAGAAGGGCTCGTTCACCGACGCGCGCGAATCGAAGGTCGGCCTCATCGAGGCGGCCAACAGCGGCACCGTGTTCCTCGACGAGATCGGAGAACTCGAGATCGCGCTCCAGGGAAAGCTCCTGCGCGCGATCGAGGAGCGGACGATACGGCGGGTCGGGAGCGTGCGCGACCGCAAGGTGGACGCCTGGATCCTCGCGGCCACGAACAAGGACCTGGTGAGGGCGCTGGCGGCGGGAGACTTCCGGAAGGACCTGTACTACCGGCTAGCCGTCCTGACCATCCACCTGCCGCCCCTGCGCGCCCGGGCCGAAGACGTTCCACTCCTGGCGGAGTTCTTCTTGAAGCGGTTCACCACCAAGTACGGCAAGCGCATCACGGGAATCGGCGACCCCGCGATGGCGGCCCTCCAGCAGTATCCGTGGCCCGGGAACATCCGCGAGTTGAAGCACGTCATCGAGCGGGCCGTCCTCGCCTGGTCGGGGGAGCCCGGTCGGATCGAGGACTTCTCCCTCGGACACGCGGCGCAGGCCGTGGACGCGCCTCCCCCGCCGGACGCCTCGGCGGGCGGACCGGACCTCCCGCCCGGTGGGATGAGCCTCGCCCGGTGGGAGCGCGTCATGATCGAGCGGGCGCTCCGGGAGGCGGGAGGCAATCAGGTCAGGGCCGCCAGACTCCTGGGCATCAGCCGGGACACCCTCCGCTACCGGATGGCGAAGTTCAGGATCAAACCGGCCTGAGCTGCACTGGAGCTGAGTGCGCGAAATCCCGCATCTGGGGTATATCCCGCACTGGGTCATTCCACCTGGTTACCTGATTTCAACAGCTTAGGCAGTCTGGGAAATGGCACGCGCCGTGCTCACTGAGCCTGGTGTCAAATTCTGAGAGGGGAGGTGACAACCCATGGAGTGGACCAAGCCCGAGTTCGTGGAAGTGAAGATGGACGCCGAGATCAACTCGTACCAGGACGATTTCAGCGGAATCTAAGCGTTCCTCCGGGCCGCGAGGCCCATCGAGTTCAACACGGCCCCTCCGCCCAGGCGACGTAAGCTCGGGCGAGGGGCCGTGCGGTTCGAGGACCTGGCGTCGGCGCGCCGGTGCGCCGCGGATCGCTAGAAGCGCTTCCGGCCGGTGAGCTGGCGCTTCCTCAGGCGGAGCGAGCGCGGCGTCACCTCGAGCAGCTCGTCCTCGCGGATCCACTCGAGGCACTGCTCCAGGTTCATCAGGCGGGGCGGCGTCAGCTTGACCCCCTCGTCCGAGGTCGACGACCGCATGTTCGTGAGCTTTTTTTCCTTCGTGATGTTGACGTCCATGTCGGTGTCACGGGAGTTCTCGCCCGCGATCTGTCCCTCGTAGACCTGGTCGCCGGGACTCACGAACATGACGCCGCGCGCCTGCAGGTGGTCGATCGCGTACGCGGTGGTGCGACCGGTCCGGTCGGCGACCAGGGCCCCGTTCTGGCGGTGGGCGATCTCGCCCTGCCATTCGTCCCAGCCGTCGAAGAGGTGATTGAGGAGCCCGGTGCCGCGGGTGTCGGTCAGGAACTCCGTGCGGTAGCCGATGAGCCCGCGGGCGGGGATCCGGTACTCCAGCCTGACGCGGCCGGTCCCGTGGTTCACCATCTTGGTCATCGTCCCTCTGCGCGGGCCGACCTTCTGCGTCACGGCGCCGATGAACTCCTCGGGAATGTCGATCACCAGGTGCTCCATCGGCTCCAGGGTGCGGCCGCCCTCCTGGCGGGTGATGATCTGCGGCTTGCCGACCTCCATCTCGAAGCCCTCGCGGCGCATCATCTCGATCAGGATCGCGAGCTGCAGCTCGCCCCGGCCCGAGACCCTGAAGGTGTCGGGCGAGTCCGTCTCCTCGACCCGGATGCCGACGTTGATGTGCCGCTCCCGCATGAGCCGCTCGCGGAGCTGCGTCGACGTGACGTACCGGCCCTCTCGCCCCGCGAAGGGCGAGACGCTGGCGCAGAAGAGTATCGCGACCGTCGGTTCGTCGATCCGGATCGCGGGAAGCGCGAGGGGACGCTCCGGATCCGCCACCGTCTCGCCGATCTCGACCTGGTCGATCCCGGCCATGGCCACGATGTCGCCGGCCGCGGCCTCGGCCACCTCGACCCGCTTGAGCCCATCGTAGCCGTAGAGCACGGTGACCTTCGCCGGCTCGATCGAGCCGTCCCGGTGGACGACGGCGACGCGGTCCGCCTGCTTCACCCGGCCGTTGAAGATCCGCCCGATGACCAGCCGCCCGACGTAGTCGTCCCAGTCGAGCATGGTCACGCGGAACTGGAGGCCCATCTCGGGATCGAACCGCGGGGCCGGGACCGTCGACAGGATCGTCTCGAAGAGCGGCTCGAGGCTCTGCGACGGCTCCGCGAGCGCGCGGGTCGCGGTTCCGGTCCTCGCGTTCGTGTAGAGCACGGGGAAGTCGAGCTGATCCTCCGACGCGTCGAGATCGATGAAGAGGTCGTAGATCTCGTCCAGCACCTCGGCGGGCCGCGCGTCCTGGCGGTCGATCTTGTTGATCACGACGATGGGCGGCAGGCCCGCCTCCAGCGCCTTCTTGAGGACGAACCGGGTCTGCGGCAGCGGCCCTTCCGCCGCGTCGACGAGCAGCAGCACGCCGTCGACGAGGGTCAGGGTCCGCTCGACCTCGGAGCCGAAGTCCGCGTGCCCGGGCGTGTCGACGATGTTGACCCTGACCCCGCGGTAGCTGATCGCCGTGTTCTTGGCCATGATCGTGATGCCCTTCTCGCGCTCGAGATCGATCGAGTCGAGGATGCGCTCCGGGACCGACTCGTTCTCGCGGAAGAGGCCCGACTGCCAGAGCATCGCGTCGACCAGCGTCGTCTTGCCGTGGTCGACGTGGGCGATGATGGCGATGTTTCGGATGTCTGCGCGGTGTTGCATTTCTTTCATGCTATCACACGGCACACGACGCCATCGCCGCCGGCCCCGACGGGAGCACTCGTGGCCCGGGGCGCCAGGCGGCGCCG
>CAZWXA010000195.1:0-277 GCA_964637755.1 uncultured bacterium
GGCCGGCCAGGAGCCGCTCCACCTCCGGGAGATGGCAGAAGCTCGTGACCGCAGCCCCCCAGCGACCGGCTCGCTTCTGACGCCGTACGACCGTCGGCAGCTCGCCGAGGAGCACCTTGTCCACGCGGACCGGGAGGTGGGCCTCGAGTTCCCGGGCAAAGAAGTCGAGCTCCGCCGGGCTGCACTCCGCGAGGAGAACCTCGACGGCGCCCCGCACGGCAGCGGGCCGGATTCCGGCCAGGCTCGAGACGCCCACCGCCAGGTCGTCGGCGGTCAT
>CAZWXA010000195.1:287-4534 GCA_964637755.1 uncultured bacterium
CCCTGCCGAAGACCGGGGGACGGGCGGGCAGGTGGAGCGGAGGCGACGAACACGCCCTTCCCCCGCCGCACCTCCACGTACCCGCTCCGCTTGAGATCCTCGATGACGCGGGCGACCGTATTCGGGTTGACGCCGAGGAAGCCGGCCAGCTCCCGGATGCTGGGCAGCGCCTGATTCCCCGGGACGCCGCCGCCCTCGATGACGTGCTTCAGCTGCTCCGTCAGTTGCCGGTGGATCGGGATCGGGCTGTGCTCATCCACCTGCAGGCGCATCGGAATTTCCATAACTGTATGAGCATACTAGTACACCAGTACAATCAGCGTCAAGCGAGAACCCCGCAGTATAATTCCTCGATGGACCTGTTCGAGCCCGAGCGCCCCGTGCCACCCGCGGCGCCGGCGCCCCTCGCCGATCGCATGCGCCCGCGCACTCTCGACGAGATCGTGGGTCAAGGGCATCTTCTCGGCCCCGGCAAGGTGGTCCGGCGCGCCGTCGAATCAGGCGAGCTGCACTCGATGATCCTCTGGGGGCCGCCGGGCTCCGGCAAGACGACGCTGGCCTCTCTGATGGCCTGCGTGGCGGGGGCGCGCTTCGTCGCGTTCTCGGCGGTCCTCTCGGGCGTCAAGGAGATCCGGACCGTGGTGGCCGAGGCGGAGGCGGAGCGCGCCCGGCGCGGGCGGGGCACCATCCTCTTCGTGGACGAGATCCATCGCTTCAACCGCGCCCAGCAGGACGCCTTCCTCCCGCACGTCGAGAAGGGGACCCTCACCCTGGTCGGCGCGACCACGGAGAACCCGTCCTTCGAGGTCAACGCGGCGCTGCTCTCGCGCTGCCGGGTGTACGTGCTGCACCCGCTCGACGACGACGCCGTGCTGGCGATCCTGGGACGGGCGCTCGCCGATGCCGAGCGGGGCCTCGCCGCCCTCCGGCCCGCCGTCAGCGACGAAGCCCTCCGGCTCGTGGCGTCGCTGGCCAGTGGCGACGCCCGCGCGGCGCTCAACATCCTCGAGCTCGCGGTCGTGCTCTCGCCGGCGGACACGACCGGCGGCCGGACCGTCACCGACACCGCGATCCGGGACGCGGCGCAGAAGCGGGCGCTCCTCTACGACAAGCGCGGCGAGCAGCACTACAACCTGATCTCCGCGCTGCACAAGTCGCTGCGCGACTCGGACCCCGACGCCGCGCTGTACTGGCTCGCCCGCATGCTGGAGTCGGGCGAGGACCCCCTCTTCATCGCCCGACGCCTCGTGCGCTTTGCGTCGGAAGACGTCGGCAACGCGGACCCGGGAGCGCTGGCGCTGGTGCTCGCCGCCAAGGAGGCGTACGACTTCCTGGGCTCCCCGGAGGGTGAGCTGGCGCTCGCCCAGGCCGCGCTCTACCTCGCGGTGGCGCCGAAGTCGAACGCGATCTACGTGGCCTTCGGCGAGGCGCAGACCGACGTTCGCGAACGGCCGGCCGAGCCGGTGCCGCTGCACATCCGGAACGCCCCGACCCGCCTGATGAAGGAGATCGGGTACGGCAGGGGGTACCAGTACGCTCACGATGCCCCGGACGCGCGCGTCGCCCAGGAGCACCTCCCCGACTCGCTGCGCGGCCGCCAGTACTACCGTCCCACCGAGCGCGGCCTCGAGGCGGACATCTCCAGGCGTCTGGCCGACTGGCGCCGGTGGCGGGCCGAGCGAGCGGGGGAGGATACCGGCCCATGGCGCTCCGCGTCGGCGTGATCTTCGGCGGCCGTTCGGGCGAGCACGAGGTGTCGCTGGCGTCCGCGGCCTCGGTGATGCGCGCGCTAGAGACGGCCGGCCACGCGATCGTCCCCATCGGCATCGCCCGCGACGGGCGCTGGCTCGTGGGCGGCGATCCGCTCGGCGCGCTCGCGGCCGAGGCGCGCGTGGCGCTGCCGGCGGGCGACGTGACGGGGTCGGTCAAGAAGGCGCTCGTCGAGCGGGCCGAGTCGGGGTCGGCCGGCGACACGCAGCTCGCGCGCGTGGAGGCTCCGGGAGGCTTGCCCGCCGGACTTCGTGGCGACCTCGACGTCGTCGTCGTGATGCTTCACGGTCCCTGCGGCGAGGACGGAACAGTCCAGGGGCTCCTCGAGCTCTCCGATCTCCCCTACGTCGGCGCCGGTGTGATGGCCTCGGCCGTCGGCATGGACAAGGCGGTGATGAAGGATCTCTTCCGCGCCCACGGGCTGCCCGTCGTCGAGTACGCGGTCATCCTCCGGCGCGAGTGGAGGGCAGATCCCGCCGCCGTGACCTCACGGATCGGGGCGGTGCCGGGGTACCCGTGCTTCGTGAAGCCGTCCAACCTCGGCTCGAGCATCGGCATCAGCAAGGTCAGGACGCCGGCGGCGCTTCCCGCGGCGATGGCGGAGGCCGCGCGCCACGACCGCAAGATCCTCGTCGAGCGCGCGGTCGCGGCTCGCGAGATCGAGGTGAGCGTGCTCGGCAACGACGAGGCGCGCGCGTCGCTTCCCGGGGAGATCGTCTACGCGGGGGAGTGGTACGACTACGAGACGAAGTACGCGGAGGGCCGGACGACGCTCCGGGTCCCGGCCCCCGTCTCGCCCCCGCTGACCCGCCGCCTACAGGAGCTGGCGCTCGCCGCGTACCGCGCGATCGACTGCGCCGGGATGGCCCGCGTCGACTTCTTCCTGGAAGGCGAGCGCGTCCTCGTCAACGAGATCAACACCATCCCCGGCTTCACGGCGACGAGTGTGTACACCCGCCTCTGGGAGGCCTCGGGCATTCCGTACGTCGAGCTGGTGAGCCGCCTGATCGATCTCGCCCTGGAACGCCACCGCGACCGCTCCGGCACCGCGTGACCGCGGCGCCGCGCCGGCCGTGAAGGTCGTCATTGCCGGGGGGGGCACGGGAGGGCACACCAGCCCGGGACTCGCGGTCGCGGCAGCGCTGGCGGAGCGGGGGATCGAGTGCGAATGGATCGGCAGTCGCGGCGGCATCGAGGCACGGCGCGTGCCAGAAGCGCGGATCCCGTTCCACGCGATCCCGACGGGCAAGCTCCGTCGCTACTGGGCCTGGCGGAACGTCACCGATCTCCTGGTGAGCGTACCAGCCGGGATCTGGACCGCGTGGAGACTCCTCGGGCAGATCCGGCCGGACACGGTGTTCGCCACCGGGGGCTTCGTCGCGGTGCCCGTCGTGCTCGCCGCCGCGGCGCGGCGGGTGCCGATCGTGATCCACGAGCAGACCGCGGTACCCGGTCTCGCCAGTCGCCTGACGGCGCTCTTCGCGCGCCGGATCGCGCTCACCTTTCCCGACTCGGGCACCGGGCTGCCGGCGGCCCGGTGTGTCGTCACCGGCAATCCGCTCCGGCCGGAACTCCGCGAGGGCTCGCGCCAGAGGGCGCTCGATCGCTTCAGCCTCGACGCGGCCTTGCCCCTCGTGTACGTGACCGGCGGCGCCCTCGGTGCGCACCGGCTGAACCGCGTCGTGGGCGACGTGCTGCCGGACCTGCTCGCCCTGGCCCAGATGGTGCACCAGTGCGGCGACAACGCCGCGACCGGCGATCGCGCCTGGCTCGAGGAGCGCCGGCGGGCACTTCCGTCACCGCTCGGCGATCGCTACCGCGTCGTGCCATACGTGGGCACGGAGCTGGGCGACCTGTACGCCGCCGCGCGCCTCGTGGTCGGCCGTGCCGGTGCCGGAACCGTGAACGAGTGCTGCCATCTGGGGCTCCCGGCTCTCTACATCCCGCTCCCCGGGGCGCGCGGCGACGAGCAGACGGCCACCGCGCGACGTGTCGAGGCGGTTGGGGGCTGCGTCGTGCTGCCGGAGACCGTGCTGACCACCGACCGGCTCGTCGCCACGGTCCGGGAGCTGCTGGCCTCGCCGGAGCGCCTCGATCAGATGGGAGAGCGAGCCCGGGGCCTCGCCCGCCCCGACGCCGCGTGCCGCCTCTCGGAGCTGATCGCTCAGACCGCCCGCGGAGGCCGCCCCCGGAGGTCCCGCCTTAGCGGGCACTCGCGACAGAGCGGGACGCTCCGGCAATAGCGCTTGCCGGCCGCGACGAGCAACGCATGATACTCCTTGAACAACCGGGGATCGGAGGGCAGGTGAGCCTCGAGAAACGACCTGAGCGCCTCGTAGGAGACACCGGACGGGATCAGGCGATGGCGCGCGAGCACGCGCCGCGTGTACACATCCACGACGAAGACCGGGCGACCCCCGGCGTACAGCAGGATCGCGTCGACCGTCTCGGGTCCGAGACCCGGGACCGCGAGGAGT
>CAZWXA010000195.1:4634-7323 GCA_964637755.1 uncultured bacterium
GTACAGCCGCAGCAGGCGCGCCTTCGTCCTGTCCCGGGGCGGCCCGGGGATGTCGCGGTAGCGGCGTAACGGCGGAGCCGGTCCGGTGCTCGGGGTCATCCTCCTGCTCCAGAGTCTGACGATCGCCGTGAGCGGGCCTCCGACGTCACCGGAGTATCTTCCTCTGCGCGTGGCCGAGGCCGAGGGGTATTTCGCCGAGGCCGGCCTCCGCGTGACCCTGCGCACGACGCGGGCCGAGTCCGGAGCGGCCGAGGCGCTGGCCCAGCAGCAGGCCGACCTGGCGGCCACGTCCATCGAGGCCGCGCTGCGCTTCGGCGCGGCCCGCGGGGGCGAGGCCCCGCGTATCGTCTTCGGGCTCACCGCGGCGCCGCCCGTTGTTCTCGCGGTCCCCGCCAGCTTCCGCGAGACGACGCGGTCGGTCGGCGATCTCGCGGGCGCGATGGTCGGGATCTCGAGCCCCGGTGCACCCGAACAGACCTGGCTCCTGGCGCTCCTGGCGAAGGCGGACCTGCGCGTATCGCAGGTCAGCCTCATGAGCTACGGGGAGCGCGGGCTCGGCGTGGCGGTGGCCCAGGGGCAGGTGCGGGTCGGGCTGATCCGGGAGCCGCTCGCCAGCCGGTTGCTCGGCGACGGGACGGCGGTGGCGCTCGTCGATTTCCGCGATCCGCACGGGATCGAGCGAGTGCTCGGTCACTCGACGCTGCACGCGGCCCTCTTCGTATCGGCCCGCAGCCGGCTGCGCGGCGCCGACCTGGAGGCGCTCAGCCGCGCGCTTCTCCGGGCGACGGCCCGCATCGAGACGGCCACGGCCGAGGAGCTGGCCGAGCGGTTGCCGCGTGCCGTCCTCGGCAGCGCCGACGACTTCGCCGTCCGCCTGGCAGGCACGCGGAAGATCTATCTGCGTAACGGACTGGTCGATCCGGAGACGCTCCAGTCGACCATCGCGATGATCCGAGAGCACGTGCCCATTCCCCGCACGTTGCGCCTTCCGCGGGCGTCCGACCTCCTCCACACCGAGCCGCTGCGCCGGGTGCTCGGTCAACGTCGGGGGGAGCGAGCGCCGCTCCCCCCCGACATTCCCCACCGGTCGGCGGGGACGTCGATGTCTGCACGCTCTCTCAGTCCGTCTCGAACACCCTGACGCCGAAGGCGGCCAGGAGCCGTCGGGTGGTCGTCAGCGGAAGCCCGACGACATTCGTATAGCACCCCTCGACGCGGGCGACCAGGCTCCCGCCCTTCTCCTGCACCGCGTACGCGCCCGCCTTGTCGAGCGGCTCTCCGCTGGCCACGTAGGCATCGATCTGGGCGTCCGAATACTCGCGCATCGTCACCTGGGTTCGCACCGCCGCCACGCGCTCGCGCGGATCGAGGGTGCTCACGACAGCCACGCCCGTGATGACCTCGTGGGCGCGGCCGCGCAGCCGGCGCAGCATCCCCCGAGCGTCGGCGGCGGAGGCAGGCTTGCCCAGGACATCGCCGCCGACGACGACGATCGTGTCCGCGCCCAGGACGACCGCGCCGCCGAGAGTCCGCGCCACGGCGGTGGCCTTGGCGAGCGCCAGGGCCACCGCCGCCTCAGCCGGCGGACCCGGCGGAAGGCACTCCTCGACCCGGCTCGGCACCACCGAAAAGTCCCGGCAGACCCGCGCCAGCAGGTCGCGGCGGCGCGGCGACGCCGACGCCAGGACGACCGGTGGCGCTAGGCCGCTGCCGGAGTAGGGTTCCAGGAGGACCGAGTGGATCGCGACGACCGGGGCGTATTCCTGGAGCGCAGAGGGGCCCTTCCAGCGGCCGGCTAGCCGACGATGAGGGGGTTCGAATCGGTGATGACGCGGTCCCGCCGCTCCATCGCGACGCGGATGAACTTCGGGAGGCTGAACGCGTGCAGGTGGGTCGGCCCGCCCCAGTACTCCACCGGCCCCCTGATCCGCTCGGCAACGAGCCGGTCGACCATCTCGGCCGTTTGCTCCCGCGGATCGGCCCCCTTCGAGGCCAGCATGAACCCCCACGGCGTCCCGAAGCAGGAGACGAACGTCTGGTAGCCGGCCACGACCGGGAACACCTGGGCGAGCGTCCGGTGGACGGCAGTGAAGAACCCGAGCTCGCCGACCTTCGTCATACCGGCCTGCATCGTCATCACGCCCGTCGCCGTCAGCCGCTCGCGGACCAGCGTGTAGAACTCCTTCGTGAAGAGCAGGCACGCCGGTCCCGCCTCGAGGGGCTCGACCAGGTCGACGACGATCAGGTCGAACCGCTCCTCCGTCCGTTCGAGGTAGGCGCGGGCATCCTCGTGCCGCAGCTCGGTGCGCGGATCATCGAACGCGCCCTGGTGCCACTCGGGCAGGTGCTCGCGGCAGAGGGCGACCACCTCGGCGTCGATGTCCACCATGACGGCCCGGGCAATGGTCGGACACTTGAGGACCTCCCGGAGGGTCGCGCCCTCGCCGCCGCCGATCACCAGCGCGCGGCGGGGGGCGCCGGCAAACGCCAGCAGTCCCGGAAGGACCAGCGCCTCGTGATAGATGAACTCGTCAGCCTGGCTCGACTGGATCCGCCCGTCGAGAACGAGGCACTTCCCGTAGGACGCCGTCTCCATGATCTCCATCTGCTGAAAGCGGGTGCGGCGGGCGACGAGCGTCGCCACGAGGGCGTGCACGTGCCCCTCGACCGGCGTGGTGGTCTCGAAGAA
>CAZWXA010000196.1:0-7297 GCA_964637755.1 uncultured bacterium
CCCGGCGACTCGGCGCCCGCGTGGTGGTGGACCCCGCGCGGGAGAGCCTCGGCGAGCGGATCATGGCCCTCACGCGCGGCTGCGGCGCCGACGTGGTCTGCGAGGCCGTGGGCAAGCCGGAGCTGGTGGCCGAGGCCCTGACGCTCGTCAAGCCCACCGGCATCGTCCAGCTCGTCGGCGTGAGCCCGAAGGGAACCCGCCTCGCCCTGGACCTCTGGGACACGCACTTCCGTGAGATCAGGATCCACGGCGCCTTCGGCCGCGGCACCGCGTTCCGCCGCGCGCTGGCCCTCATGCCCGGGCTCGGCGTGAAGCGGCTCGTCACCGCGCGCTTCCCGCTGGAAAAAATCGGCGAGGCCTTCGCCCACGCCGCGGCCGGCCGGGGGGCGAAGACCGTCATCATGCCGAAAGCGCTGTAGCGGCGGCTCGCTGACCGCTCCGCTCTCTTCCGAGCCCTCTACCTACGCTGAATGGCTATCGCCAGCGGCCGGATCGGCGACGCGGTCCCACCCCGCAATTTCAGGGGGGAGGCAATGAAGAGGAACTCATACACCTGATCCTTCGCCAGGTCTTCCAGCCACAAGACTTCGAGGAGCGAGACCCCTCGCTCGGCGAACAGGTAGGTGTGTACAGGGACGAAGTTCTCGGGGTCCTTGGAAGGAAAGCTCTCCACGCCGAAGTTATCCGCCCCCAGCAGCATCGCCTGTTGCCCTTCCACCAGCCACTGGGCCGCCTCCAGGCCCAGGCCGGCCTGATCCGCGAGACGGTATTTGGCTTGATCGGGCCAGAGGGTCATGAGCCCGGTCCGCGTCAAGACGACATCGCCCGGTCGAAGCGTCGTACCCTGTTTTCTCAGCGCCTCCTGCAGATCCGCCACCGTGACTGAATAGGACGTTGGCAAGTGCGCCACGTTCTTGGACTTCGCCACATCGATGAGCACGCCCCGGGCCACGATGGGAGGATACTTGTCGGCACCAGACTTGGTCCATCCCCGAACGCCGAGCGCGTCCTCGGCGCTGACCTGATTCCAGATCTTCCCGTGCAGCCCGAAGTGATTGAGGGTGTCGAGGTGGGTCCCGCTATGGGTATACATGGAGACTCCGTCGCCGGAGTAGGACAGCAGTTCCTTGGCGGTGTCGCGTGCGGGCGTATGCGTCATCCAGATCTGAAAGGTCGGATCCCCGAAGGGACCACAGCAGTTCGGCATCCCGACATACAGGTCCACCCCCAGATCGTAGACCTTGCCGCCGGCGACCTGCTTGAGAACGTCGAACCTGGAGGCATCGGTCATCATGTTCATGGTGCCGATCTCATCGGCGGGACCCCACGGACTCTTTGCCGCCACATTCTTGGCGATCTGCGCGACAGCGTCCCCTGGCGCCATCGCGAGCGCCACCACGCCAACAATCCCGAGTACGGCGACCATCGGTTTCATGGCATATCTCCTTCTTCCTGGCACATGAATGCGGGTTTCGGCCATGGCACCCTCGAAAAGGCACACCAGACGCTTCCCGGGCGGGGAATGTCTGCACGTGCCCTGCATCGCTCGTGGCTCAGCATGTCGTTCCCGTGTGATGATTCATCCCCTGCTCGGCTTCCGCGAGCTGCGCGACGGCGGTACGATCGCCACGATCCCCTCGTCGAGCGCGTGCCGGGATCAGCCACCTGCCGGAATGGGCCACGGCCAGTCGGGCCTTGGCCAGGGCCGAATCCGAGATGTCGTCACCGAGCCGCGTGCTGTCGTCTATCAGCTGGCGCTCGACCGCCGGTCGCACCTCCGGCCCGCCTGACTGACCGTGGACTTCGACGGCTCCGTGCCGAGCACCCAGCGCGCGATCGAAGGCGGCGCGGCAACGCCATGCCTGCATGGCCGCGTACTCGGCGCTCCGCCACGTCCTCGCGCTGGCCTCATCAGCAGTTCTTGGCGAACGGCCTCGCCAATTCGGGCAGCGCACCAGGTCGCCAGAGGCATCACGGATCGCACACGTTCCACCGGCATGTCAAGGGCCAATTTCTTGAGGAGGGCCCGGCGGCTGACGTGATACAAGGAGGCGATGCTCGTGGGGGAGACAACATCGGCGTCGAGAATTTCCCCTCCCCCGAGCCCGACAACTGGGTGCGCGCGCACACGTACCTGCAGGCGGAGCGGGGCGTTTCTCTCATCGAGGTGCTATGGCTCGAGGACCTGGCCCAGGACCGGGTGTACGAGTTCGCCCTCATCGTGGTGCCGCTTGAGCTGCGCGGCGCGCCCGCCTCGCCCGTCCGGCCAGTCGCCCTCCCGATACGCCCGCGCGAATCGCGCGCTGACGATGACTGCCGCCGGTTCGGCCGCGTGATCCGCGGCCGCGGCCGGCGCGGATCTTCGGTGTCCCACCACGACTGACGGTTCCATCACCCGGAGAGAGGAGAGTGCGATGACCTACCGGATCAACCATATCCACCTGAAGGCGCCCGATCCCCGAAAGACGGCCGAGTGGTACGTGAAGGCCTTCGCCTTCAGGATCCTGAGCGACGAGGTCCGCGTCTTCGGCGACCGCTTCGTCCGCTGCCAGAGCGAGGACGGCGGCATGCTGGTCAACATCTCGGGGGCGCGCACGGGCGAGACGCTTGGCCCCGGGGACGCGCGCGCGCATCACGGGCTCGAGCACTTCGGCTTCGACTCGGCCGACCTCGAGGCGGACATCGCGCGGCTCCAGGGGCTGGGCGCCCGCTTGCTCGAAGGGCCGATCCAGGTCCCCGACGGCCCCCGCATCGCCTTCCTGTGGGCGCCCGACGACGTCAGGGTCGAGCTGATCGAGCCCCGGAAGTCAGGCGTGTCGGGGGGCTGCTGAGGCGGTCTCCTCGCGCCAGAGCCCGAGGGAGCGGAGCGCGGGCTCGTCGCTGAACGAGAAGAGCGCGGCCGGCGGGCCGGACGACAGGTTCCGGTGCTCGACCCACTGCCAGGGCGGCGCCACGAACGTGTCGCCCTGCTCCCAGGCGAGCGTCGTCTCGCCGATCCGGCTCTCCCCGTGCCCCTCGATGGCCTGGTACACGGTGCCCGCGGTGCGACGCTCGGCACCGGTCGTCTCCCCCGCGCGCAGCCACTGCGCCTCGCAGCCGATGGTGGCGAGCGGAAACGTCCCGGTCGTGGGGTTGACGTAGCGGAGAACGACGGGCGCGACGGGCGCCGCCGTCGCGGCCAGCCGGGCGAGCGCAGGGCGCACCGTCCGCCACGGCCAGCGCACCTGGGGATACCCGCTGTCCTCGTACGTGGACCGGCGCGGCACGAGGCCCGACGCCGTGAACGTGTGCTCCGAGGAGTCGGTGTCGGCCTCGGGCGGGCGCGCCGGCTGCGAGGGCGAGGCCCAGCTCGCCTCGAACGCCCGCACCATCGGGAGGTCGAGCCCGTCGAGCCAGACGACGGGCTCGCTGCCCTCGTGGCCGTGGTCGTGCCGGTGCATGGGCGGCGTGATGATGAGGTCCCCCGGCTCCATCGCGCATCTGATGCCGTCCACCGTGGTGTAGGCGCCGCGACCCTCGACGATCAGCCGGAGCGCGGCCGGCGTGTGGTGATGGCTCGGGGCCCGCTCGCCGGGCAGGATGATCTGCAGCCCCGCGAACAGCGTGGCGGTGATCGAGTAGGCGCCCTCGAACCCGGGATTGCGCAGCACGAGCACGCGGCGCTCGGCCTGCTCCATGCCCACCAGGCGCGCCGCCTCCAGCAGGAGCGGGCGGCTCTGCCGCCATTTCCACACGTGGGGGACCACCCGCGTCTCGCGCTCGGTGGGCAGGAGCGCGTGGAGCGCCGTCCACAGCGGTCCGAGCGCGCCGCGCTCGAGGGCATTGGAGTACTCCACCGGGAGTGTTTCGTCCCGCGTGGATATGGCCTGACTCACCGTCACCTCACAGGGGGTCATGCGCCGGTCGGGAGATGTGGCCCTGATGGTACCATCGCTGCATGTGGAGCGGACGCGTCGTCTCCATTCACGTGGCCCCCGGAGCCTCTGCCCCCACGGAGTCCGTTGCCGAGGCGCGCGCGGTTCCCGGCCGCGGCCTCGAGGGTGACCGCTACTTCGCGGGAACGGGCTTCTATTCGTCGAAGGCGAGCCACGGCGGCCGCGAGGTGACGCTGATCGAGATGGAGACGATCGAGGCGATGTTCGCCGGCGTGGTGAACGCGGAGGGACGGACGCTGGGCATCAGGGTCTCCGCCGCGGACACGCGCCGGAACATCGCGACGGCCGGCGTGCCCCTGAATCACCTCGTCGGCCGCGAGTTCTGGGTGGGGCGGGTGCGCATGCGCGGCACGCGCCTCTGCGAGCCGTGCCGGCACCTCGAAGACCTCACCCAGCCCGGCATAATGGGCGGTCTCGTCCATCGCGGCGGCCTCCGCGCCCAGATTCTGGACGACGGCGTGATCCGCGTCGGCGACATCATCCGCCCCGCCGGGGAGCCGCAGCCAGCGTAGCGCTGCCCGAACACGCCGGTGGCCCCCCGGTCGGAGCTCCGAGTCGCAACGCTCCCGGAGGAGAGCCGGGACGCGTCCCGTCGCAACGCATGTCACTCTCCTCCCGCGTCGTCTTCAGAGCTGAAACGTCTTGACCCAGATGCCGGGAGATCCCGGGGCGTGCCGCATGTGTGGCCGTATCCGGTGCGTCACCGGTGAGATGTCCCGCTGGGCCTCCCAGGCGGCGCTTTCAGAGACCTTCGAATGCGCGAACTCGTAGAGGGTGAGGTACGTGGGCGTGCCGGTCACGGCACGATAGCGCCGGCCGCGAATCACGCCCGGGACCTTCTCGTAATTGGGCACGTAGATGGTGTTGTACCAGGAGTTGAACTCCTCATCGATCTCGGGCGGCACGTCCATGCGTCCGATCTGCAGGGCGGGCGCCATGTCGCTCCCGGCCAGCTCGGGTGTCACCGTCCTCGGATGGATCATGGTGTAGACGTTCCGGATGTACGTGGTGCCGATGACCTCGGGACTGCAGCGCCTGGTCCACTCCGTGGGGTGGACCTGGACGCGCTTGTACGCCTCGCTCTCGAGCACCGCGACGCTGTCCAGCTCGTAGCAGGCCAGATGCCTCGGCCCGCCTTTCACCGCCTCGTATCGCGCCGCGCTCAAGAAGCCCGGCACGGAGAGTCGCTCGGCCAGGTGCTCCGCGTTGTACCAGCGCTTGAACTCTTCTTCCTTCTCCGCCGGGACGTCGGCCCAGACCATCAACAGCCCCGTGCCTTTCTTCCTCGTCGTCATGGTACGCTCCTTCCGGATCGCCGAATTTCGTGCCCGCTTCGGCGTCTCATCGTCTCACGTCGGCGCGGCCGGGCCCGGTCCTTCGCGAAGACGGCGATCCCCGCCTTGCCGATCCGTCCGTCCGCGAGGGCAAGGATCAGGTCGGCCAGATCATACACGTGTTCCCTTTTGGCGCCGGGCGGCGCGGCCGGGCGCCCGAGCCAAGGAGGCCAGCATGTTCTTCGAGCTCAGGCAGTACCACGTTCGCCCCGGGCAGCGCGACAGCTGGGTCAAGTGCATGGAGGAGGAGATCATCCCGTTCCAGGTCAAGATGGGAATGGTGATCCTCGGCAGCTTCGTCGGCGAGGAAGACGAGAGCATCTACGTCTGGATCCGTCGATTCGAGAACGAGCAGGAGCGCAAGCGCCTCTACGACGCCGTCTATCAGAGCGACTACTGGAAGAATGAGATCGCCCCCAGGGTCCCGACCTTGATCGACCGCGAGCAGATCAAGGTCACGCGCCTGCTGGCAACGCCCCACTCGGTCATCCAGTAGCGGGTCCGTCGATCCCGGCCGGAGGCCCGGGGTCACCGACATGGGCCGATGCCCTGCTCTGCTCGGCCCCCGATGGGGAAACGGGTGGCCGGAGCCTAGCCTGACAGGCTGGTGAGCCCGAGCGCCTCCCGCTCCTGCGCCACGCTCTCGCGGTAGCACGGGCAGGTCTGGTATGCCGCCGTTGCACAGACGCCGCCGAGCGTCGCGCCCGCGGGGACGCGCACCGGGCGGCCGGGCCGGCGGCAGTAGACCCCGGTGGGGTAGAGCCAGAGCCGATCAGCCACCACGGGGACGAGAAACGGGCACATGGTCACCTCCCGGGATGGAGTGTCCCGATGTGAACCTCGAGCTCCGCCGGTCTTTCCCTCGTCACGAAGACGAGTCCCTCGCTGGCCGGATCGGATGTCACCACCGCCCCTTCGCCCCGCCCCGGGGCGCCGAGGGTGGACGGACGCATCTCCGCTCATCGGTATCCCGCCAGTTCCTGCACGCGGCGCCAGTTGGCGAGCCGCTCGTCGCGCGCCGCCAGCAGCGCCGGCGGCGGGGTTCCCTCGTCCCGGAAGGGCTTGGCGAAGCGCCGCTCCGTCCTGGCGAAGGTGATGAAGTCCACGGCCTCGCCGGTCTTCGGATGCCGGTACCAGTCCTCCTTCGCATCCGGGTTGCCCTGGAGCGAGAGGCGCTTGCCGGCGATGGTGTACAGCACCTCCTTCATGAGCACGAGCCCCTGCCCGGAGGTGAAGTTGGTGACCCGTCCGCGGTCGCGGCGATGCCCGGGAACCTGGGGTGCCGCGTCATGCCAGCCGACTTCGCGCAACGCCGTGAGTCCATTCGAGCGGCGACCTCGCGGTATTGTCGCCGGGGTGCCGAGCGCTGTCATGAGGCAAGAGCACCATTATTCTGGTGCGAGGGCCTCACCCGTGGCGACGTGATCGGCCCCGAGCGGAGGCCGGCTCGCACTCGAAGCCCTTGGCGCGGTGCGGGGGGGGCTGGACGCTGCGAAGCCGGTGTGACAGTCCGAACCTGAAGGAGGCTCGGACGCGCGGCCGGTCGCCCCGGCCGCGCGCCTACCGGAACGCCGGGGCGATCTCCGCGATGAACCGGTCCAGGTCGCGGCGTAGCTCGTCCGGGGGGCGGAACAGGCTCGGGATGAACAGTACGCTCACCCCGGCAGCCTGGAGCTGGTGGAGCTGCTCGCGGATCTGATCCGGCGTGCCGGCCAGGCAGGTGTCGCGCGCGTCGGCGACGTGGCGGCCCAGGCGCGCGACGATCGTGTTGGCCAGTCGCTCGACCTCGTCCGTCTTGTCCGTGATGAGCAGCACCATGTTGGCCGAGCGCGTGAGGGCCTTCGGATCGCGGCCAACGGCGGCGCAGTGTTCGTCGAGGATGGCCCCCTTCCGCGCCAGGACCCCCGGGCCGCCCCAGACGTTCCAGTGGTCGGCGTGCTTGGCCACGATGCGCAGGGTGACGCGCTCGCCACCGCCGCCGATCATCAGCTCGGGATGCGGCGTCTGCACCGGCTTGGGATCCAGAGG
>CAZWXA010000197.1:0-7293 GCA_964637755.1 uncultured bacterium
CTCATCGAGCGGAGCCTCCGGATCTTCGACGAGCTGATCGTCGCCGTCGTCGCCAACCCCTCCAAGGAGCCGCTGTTCCCCGTTCGAGAGCGCCTCGAGATGATCGACGAGGCCACGGCGGGCCTGTCGAGCCTCCGCATCGTCTCCTTCGACGGCCTGCTGATCGACCTGGTCGCCCGGGAGCGCGCGGACTGCATCGTCCGCGGGATCCGCGCGGTGTCGGACTTCGAGTACGAGTTCCAGATGGCGCTGATGAATCGCAAGCTGCGCGACACCGTGGAGACGGTGTTCCTGATGCCGCACGAGAAGTACACCTACATCTCGTCGAGGCTCATCAAGGAGGTGTCGAGCTTCGGCACCTCGGTGACGGGCATGGTGCCGCCCCTGGTGGAGAAGCGGCTCGCCGAGAAGCATCCGCGCCGGTAGCGGAGCGCGCCCGGCCGGACCCGTCCCCCATCCAAGGCTGACGGTCTCGACAGACGAGGAGCGTCGATGAAGATCGAGGGAGCCTACGACATTCCCGCGCCGCGCCCGAAGGTCTGGGAGGCGTTTCTCGACCAGGAGCGGCTGCGGCAGGCCATCCCGGGCTGCGAGAAGCTCGAGGCGATCGGCGAGGACGAGTACAGGGCCACGATGAAGATCGGCGTGGCTGCCGTGAAGGGCACCTTCGAGGGGAAGGTCAGGCTCTCCGACAGGCAGCCTCCCGACAGCTACCGCATGGCGATCGAGGGGAGCGGCGGTCCCGGGTTCATCCGCGGCGAGGCGGTGATGAGACTCGTCGACGGCGCCGCCGGCGGCACCACGATCTCGTACAGCGCCGACGTGCAGGTGGGCGGCCTCATCGCCGGGGTCGGCCAGCGGATGCTCGGCGGCGTCGCCAGGATGATGGCCGACAGCTTCTTCAACCGCATGACGGAGATTCTCTCGGCGTAGCCCCGGAGGTGCCTCATCGGTCCAGGACTCGTGGGCGCCCTCGTCTACGCCTCGCTGTACGCGCTCGTGGCGTCCCAGCAGTTCACGCACTACGCCCATCCGGCGGGGATGTCGCTCACCATGGCCGGGATCGTCCCCCAGGAGGCGGTGGCCATCCTCGTGCGCGCGCTCCGGCCCGTCATCGTGACGACGAACGCCATCCTGCTGCTGTTCCACGTGGCCGCAGGCTTTGCCGTCGGCTGGTCCGCCGGCCGCTTCTGGGACGAGGTCCGGGGCCGCGGGGGGCGCGCGCACGCCGGCTGGCGTCGCCTGGCCTTCGTGGGGGGCTCGCTCGTCGCGGTGGCGGCGCTGGCCTTCACGAGGACCGTGGTGCGGTACCCGTTCCAGTACGACCACTTGCTCAACGCGCAGGGCGGATCGCTCCGGCGCCTCGAGCAGTTCCTCACGAGCCACCTCCACCCCGATCTCCTCGATCTGTCGATGGGGGCGCTCATCGGGTGCCTCGCGCTCCCGGCGGGCGTTCGCGCGGCCCGCCGCCGGCCCCTGGCCGCGGCCACGCTCGTCGTCGCGGCCCTCGGGGTCGCCGCCTGGCGCTCTCCCGCGCCCGCGGCGGGGTTCAACGAGGGGCCGAACGTCGTGCTGATCCTCGTCGAGTCCGCGCGCAGCGACGCGCTCTCCCTGAACGGCGCGTCCTGGCCGACCACCCCCGCGCTCGACCGCATGGTCCTCGGCGGCGGAGTGACGTTCACGAACGCCTGGGCGCACGCCAACGGTACCGTGGCGTCCGTCCTCACGATCATGACCTCGGCCTACTCGCACCGTCACGGGGTCCGCAGCATGTTCCACAACGAGACATTCGCCCGCCCCGGCCTCGCCACGCTGCCGGCGGTGTTGCGCGACCGCGGCTTCGCCACGCGGGTCGTCACCGACTGGGACGGCGACACGACCTACTTCAACGAGCGGATGCTGCCGGGCTTCGACCGCTACGACGTGGCGGAGTTCGGCATGGTCAACTACGTCAAGCAGGTCTACGCGCAGCACTTCCTGTTCTTCGCGCTCACCGACAACCCCGTGGGCCATCGCGCCTTCTCGACCTTCTACCGGGCGGGCGGCGGGTACGCGCCGGTGGGCGGCGATCGCTACTACCTCGACCGGATCGAGTCCCATCTCGCCGAGCTGGCAGGGACGAAGCGCTTCTTCCTGACGCTCTTCTTCGCCGACCCCCACATCAACTATCGGTGCCCGCATCCCTACTATGCGCGATTCGCGGACCCGGCGTACGAGGGCCCGAACAAGTACCAGGCCGTGTCGGACCCCCAGCGCGAGCCGGGGCCCGGCCGCGAGGTCGAGGCGCGGCAGATCGCGGGGCTCTACGCAGGCTGCATGAGCGCCGTCGACGACGACATCGGGTCCGTTGCCGGCGCGCTCCTCCGCCTTCATCTCGACCGCCGCACGATCCTGGTCGTCACCGGCGACCACGGCGAGCGCCTCCCCGACCACCGGAGCTTCAGGTTCGGCCGGAACGGGGCCTGGCTCGACCCGGCGGAGTTCCGCGTGCCGCTCGTCATCGTCAACCCGCAGGTGCCCGTGGCCCGAACCGTCGTGGCGACGGCGGCGCGGCATATCGACATCATGCCGACGATTCTCGACCTCGCGGGCGTTCCTGCTCCCCCGGG
Source organism: uncultured bacterium (assembly GCA_964637755.1). GTDB lineage: Bacteria > Methylomirabilota > Methylomirabilia > Rokubacteriales > CSP1-6 > AR9. The sequence goes on from CAZWXA010000197.1 coordinate 2,610, forward strand.
TCTGGCGGGGACGAGCCTCGTGCCGCTCTTCGCCGGTGCCGAATCCGACCGGGCGGCTGATGTCTTCGGCGAGACCGGCTTCCACTGGACGCCCGTGAAGCCACCGTACCTCGGCTATGCGCCGATGACCGACGTCGTGTCGTTCCGCCTCGACGCCCGCGGGGCGCTGATCCCGCGCTACTTCCTGCGCGCGGAGTGCCTGCCCCGGATCGACATGGCCAGGCACCGCTTCCTCAGGACCGCCCGGTACCAGCTCAACTACCGTCCGACCGTCGAGGGCTCGCGCCTCGAGCTGTTCGACTGGACCGCCGATCCCGACCTCCAGCAGGACCTCGTCGCGGCGCGGCCCGCCGTTCTCGCGGAGTTGCGCGGGCGGCTCTTCCGGTGGGCGCTCGGCGACCCGGATCTCGTGGTCCGGGACGGCCGGCTTGCGACGCGCGATCCGGCCGACCTCACCCGCTGCACGCCGCCCCGATGAAGCGGACCGCGGGCAGGTTCGCCGCTGCGGACGACGCGCTGCGCCGGCGTCCGGCGGCCGGGATCGCCGTTCGTCCTTGACTCCGCCCGGTCCCCGGCCTACACTGCCGCCACTCTCGTCGTGGTGATCGCCCATCTCTGGTGGAGGCGTGGTGGTCCTGGATCGGGTTTCCAGGCGACGGCGTTTCGATGGTGCCGCTGGCTCTTCGGATGGCGAGCGGGAGAGGGCGCGTCTTCGCGGGCCGCCGGCGGTGCTCCCCGAGCGGCGGCCGATAACCAGTTGCTCTTCTCACCATGCTCTCGAGGCCCCTCGAGGCCTCGCAATGGACTGGAGTCACCATGTTGAAATCCATCGCCAGATTGGGGCAAGTCGCTCTCCTGCTTGCCATGACCCTGCTGTCCGTGGTCCCGGCCGCCGTGGCTGGTTCGTCCGCGGACGAGATCAGGAATTGCCCGGATAGCAACTGGTGCTCCTATCATCGGACCACCAACTCCGCGTGGCGGTACAGTCCGCTGGCGGAGATCAACACCGCCAACGTGAAGCAGCTGCGGCCTGCCTGGATCTTCCAGCCCGGTGACCCGCGGATGGGCATGCACAGCACGCCGATCGTCGTTGACGGGGCGATGTATGTCTCCACCAATCCCTCGACGGTCTGGAAGCTCAACGCCGTGACCGGCGAGCGGCTCTGGGCCTGGGTGCCCAAGATGGACGAGGCGGTCGTCTCCCGGTCCTTCTTCGCCCACACCCGCGGTCTCTCGATCGGCGACGGCCGCGTGTACATGGGCACGGTCGATGGCCATCTGGTGGCCCTCGACGCCGGCAACGGCACGGTGATCTGGGATCGGCAGCTCGTGAACTCGAAGAAGGACACGGTCGGCTTCAGTGGCGCCGCCACCTTCGTCAGCTCGGACCTGCTCGTGATGGGGCAGAACGGTGGCGAGTACCCGATCGAGGGCAAGATCTTCGGCATCAACCCGAAGAACGGCGACACCAAGTGGATCTTCTACACCACCGGCCGCGACGACCCCAGGGCGCTGGCGACCTGGAAGGGCGACTCCTGGAAGTACGGCGGCGGCGGCTCCTGGCAGCCGGGGACGGTCGACTACGCGAACAACCAGATCCTGATTGGGACCGGCAACCCCGACCCGGATTACGACTACTGCGGCGACAAGTGCCTGGACGTGAACGCCGATGGCTGGCGGCCGGGCCGGAACCTCTACACCTCGGCGACCATCGCGCTCGACCTCACGACGGGCAAGCTGAACTGGTACTTCGAGGAGGCGCCGAGCGACCCGTACGACTACGATGCCTCTCCCGGCGAGTACATCCTGTTCGAGGACCAGCAGGGCCGGAAGCTCGTGCTCCATCCCGGCAAGAACGGCTTCAACCACGTCCACGACCGGAAGACCGGCAAGCCGATCAACGTCTACCCGGACATGAAGTCCCACAACTGGACGACCGGGTACAACCTGGAGACCGGCCAGTGGGAAAACCAGCTGTGGCCGAAGGCGGGTGAGAAGACGCTGGTCTGCCCGGCCATCGACGGTGGGCACAGCTGGAACGCGGGGACGTACAGCCCGCAGACCAAGCTGTTCTACCGCATCGCCAACGAGTGGTGCATGTACCTCACCGTCGCCCCCAAGGGCGGAGGCACCGTGATCTCGGCGGGTTCCGAGGCCCGGACTCTCGAGCCCTTCGTGCAGGCGTTCATGAACGCCGAATGGGTGGGCACCAACCCGCCGGGTGACGCGACGCACGGCCGCCTGACGGCCCGCGAGCCCGTCTCCGGCAAGATCGTGTGGGAGAAGCGGTACGACATCATCCCGCACTCGGCCCTCATGTCCACCGCCGGCGGCCTGCTCTTCAACGGCACCACCGATGGCTTCGTGGAGGCGCTCGACGCGCGGACCGGTGACGTGCTGTGGCGGTTCAACAACGGCTCCAGCCACAACGGCGGGATCATCTCCTACTCCGTCGGCGGCAAGCAGTACGTGGCCGTGGCGAACGGCCACGGGTCCTACGTGGGCCGCGCCCTTGCGGATCACTACCACAAGGACAAGATCATCAACATGAAGGAGAGCGCGGCGGTCGTCGTCTTCTCGCTTCCGTAACGTGCAGCCTCAGGGCGGCGACGGGGGATGCGTTCTGGCCAGGCTCCCCCGTCCCGCCCTGGCCTCACTCGCGCCTCGGTGCGTGCGCATCTCGACGCCCGGTTTCCCGTGTCGTCCGGAACAGCCAAGGAGAACTCAGACGTGACTGTGAACCGTTTCAAGCCGTGGGTACTCGTTGCCGCGCTGTCGCTCGCGACTCTGGGCGGAGCGGAGTCCGGGGTGTCGGTCGACGCGTTCGCCATGGAACCGGGGAAGACGGAGCCGGTGCCTCCCCCTGCCGCTGACGCACCGTCGCCGCCGACGGACACGCCGCCCCCGCCCATGCAGTCTGCCAACCCGATGTCGGGCAAGGTGGAGGCGATCGCGGCCGGGCGCAAGCTCTACTTCATCTGGTGTATCCAGTGCCACGGGCCCAAGGCCGATGGCGTCTCGCGGTTCGGCCAGTATGCCTCGGACCTGCGAAAGTTCTGGAGAGGCTACAGGGAATTCGTCACGATCGTGAAGGACGGCAGGACCGCCCGGCAGATGCCCCCGTGGAAGGAAGTCCTCGACGAGACCAAGATCGCCCAGGTCGGAGCCTTTCTGGAGACCCTGGCCATCGAAGACGCGAACTGGAGATAGCATGAAGACCTTGGGCCTCACGATCCTGCTCCTGCTCCTGGCCGTGGTCCCGGGAACGGTGCCGGCCACGGAGTACCTCCAGACCCTGAAGGAGGGGTCCTGGCTGTGCACCACGCCGGAAGCCTACGACCTGGCTCTCGCGGAAGAGCGCGCGTGGCAGGGCGGGGATCCGGAAGAGTTGCGGAAGCAGCTCCTGGAGAGGAAGCTCTGCATGTACGTGGACGCCGAGTTCGTCCAGAAGATGATGGTGCCGTTTGCCAAGGTGCTCGACCGCCAGGGCGGCAAGGTCAAGGTGTCGTTCACGGTCGAGGTCCGCAAACGCCTCGCCATTCTCCACCGGCAGATCTCGCGCGTGACGTACGCGGGATGGACGGATGCGGGCAACCTGCTGGACAGGGAGATTCTCTAGTAGACGCGGCAGACGGCACCGTCCCCCCCGAGACGGGCCGGATCGTCAGACCCGGCGAGGTGGCGTTCGTCGACAACCGCTGGAGGGACCACACGCGGAGTGATATGGAGGAGTATCTGGCTGGGCTTCGCGACTGGGTCGAGAAGGGCGATCGGAGTGCGTTCGTCCTCGAACCCGCGGAGCTGCGCCGCCGCCTGCGGCTGCCGACCGACGACGACGTGCTGGCCGCCGCGAACTTCAGGATGGGCGAGTACCTGCACGCCCGAGGACTGGCGGAAGCCGCGGTGCAGTACTTCAAGACCGCCCAGCGTCTGGGTCCCGAGAGCTGGTGTTACAAGCGGCAGGCGTGGCAACTCACCGACCCCGAGAAGTACTACGGGACGAGCTTCCAGGCCGAGGTCGAGAAGCTCGCCGGGCGTCCCTACTACGAGCCCCTCAATCTGCCCCACTGAAGAGGACATGAGACCATGCGAAAGACGCGTCTGCACCCGGTGAGCGGCCTGCGCCGACCGCTCGCCGCCGCGGCCCTGCTGGCGGCGCTCCTGGCGGGAACCGACGCATCGGCGGCGCCGCCGGGCGAGCAGCTCAGGGTGGACATCGACCGCGTCCTGAAGACGCTCGAAGACCCTGCCCTGAAGGCTGACCGAGCGCTCGTGCGGCAGCGCCTGCGGTCGATCGGCAACGAGGTCTTCGACTGGCCGGAGATGACGCGACGCTCGCTGGCCAGGCACTGGCAGCCGCTGACGGACGTCCAGCGCGAGGAGTTCGTCGCGCTCTTCAGTGACCTGCTGGAGCACTCGTACTTCTCCAAGATAGAGGTGTACGGAGGCGAGAAGATCATCTTCGCCGGCGAGGCCGTCGATCGCGACCGGGCCGCGGTCCGGACGAAGGTCGTCACGAAGCAGGGCACCGAAGTCCCGATCGAGTACCGGATGATCCGGCGGGGCGACCGGTGGCTCGTCTACGACGTCATCATCGAGAACGTGAGCCTGGTCAGCAACTACCGGACGCAGTTCAACCAGGTCATCACCACGTCCTCGTACCAGGACCTTCTCAGGAAGATGA
>CAZWXA010000198.1:0-7186 GCA_964637755.1 uncultured bacterium
AGCGTGATCGACAGGTCGACACCATCCTCGGCCGCGAGCTTCCGGGCGATCTCGAGGTGCGACTGGTAGATCTTCGCGAGCCCCGTGTCGATGATCTCCTCGTGGAGCTGCTCCTGCTCCTTGAAGCGAAAGATCTTCGCGGCCTTTTCGTTCAGGACGCCGACGAGGCCGTTGAACATCGCGTAGTGGAGATAGGGGTCGTAGACGGCGACCGCCTGCAGGGGACGGCCGAGGGCCTTGGACAGGGCAAGGCCGAGCTCGAGGCCGTGGAACGACTGCGGCGAGCCGTCGACGCAGGCGACGATGGCGCCCTGCTGGTCCCGGAGCGGGTCCGCGTTGCGCACGATCAGGGTGTCCCCGGCGACCTTCCGGACGAACCGATCGGTGACGCTCCCGAGCTGGCTGTCCTTGGTGGCCCCCATCCCGAGCGCCCCCATCACGGTCAGGTCGTAGTCGGACGCCCCCGCGTCCTCCACGAGAACCTTGTAGTGCTTGCCGTCCTGCATCTTCTTCTCGAACGCCAGGCCGGCCTCCGCGCACTTCCGCTCCATGACGTCCAGGTAGGACTCGGAGATGAGCTGGAGGCCCATGGTGATCAGCGAGTCGTGGATCTTGCGCTGGCGTTCGAGCTCCGTCTCGTCCTTGTACTCGTCCGGCAGCGTGTACTCCATCTGCTTGAACCGGTAGTCGTGCAGGCGCGCCGCGTACACGTGCATGCCCGTCAGTCTCGAGCCGAACGCCCTGCCCAGCTCGACGGCGAGGTCGATCGCCCGGTTCGAGTAGTCGGAGTTGTCGACGGGGACGTAGATGTGTCGGTACATGCGCTGGGCCTCCTCGGCTATTTGAGCTCGAAGTCGAGTGTCGTCGTTCCGGAGGGCGGGATGGTGACCTCGCGAGTGATCGAGCGCGGCTCGTCGTACACTGGCCGGCCGTCCTTGTCCTTGCCCCGCGGGGTGAAGCCCTCGTGCCACAGCACCACGGCGTACCTGCCGGGCGGGATGCCGTCGATCCGGTAGCGGCCGCTCCCGTCGGTCACGGCGATGTAGGGGCTGTCGTGGACGTAGAGCCAGGCGGACATGTGGGTGTGCGCGTCGCACAGTACGCGGATGGCGCCGGGCTTCGAGAGCCGCCTCGTGATGTCGATCACCTGGTCCTTGTTCGGCAGGGCGAGATTGAAGACAGTCGGCCTGCCGTGCGTTCCGTGCGTGTTGTGCAGGACGGGATCCGAGTTCTTGACGCGCACGCGGCTGCCGGCCATCACCGCGCTCACGTGCGGCGCGAACTGGCAGTGGACGTTGTTGAGCAGGACGTCCTGGTCCGGCTTCTTCCCCCTCCGGACCCCCTCGATCAGGACCACGCCCCCGCTCACGCCGCGGGAGGCGCCCACCACCAGCACCTCCGACTCCTTCGTCTCGCCGCACACATCGCGATTCTTCTGGACGGGGAGCGGCTCGAAACGCGGGGCGGTCCCCATGAAGCGGACGATCCCCGCGAGCGAGCCAGCATCCGCGACACTGGCGGTGTCCTCGTACCCCTCCGCGACGCCGGTGAGCAGGCCTCGACCGCCCTGCGCGAGCGCCAGGAGCGCCAGAAGGACCCCCGAGCCCACCCACGAGCGCGACCGCCTCGGGTGCCACGCCGGCGGCGCCGTCACCATGGGAACGTCACATGGGAACATCACATTCCAGTCCCGCGTGCCGACCTCGGAATCCTCGGAGCCTGCACAGAGCCCTCGCGTCCCTCACGGGACCGCCGGGCGCCACGGGGCATCCCGTCCCGGCTCTCACTGCTCCGGATTGACCGCGTACTCGATGGCCAGCCAGAGGCTGCGGCTGTACCGGAAGAACCAGAGCGGAAACACCACCCCGAACGGCGCCCAGACCATGAGTTGCCCGGCCGTGGTGAGCGCCGTGAACCTCCAGAGCGTCAGGTAACCCGTGATCGCGATCAGGACCGTCGCCGCGTAGTTGATGTAGATCGCGCCGACGAAGTACCCGGGCGCCCGCTCGAAGCGGAGGCCGCAGAGCGAGCACTCCGGCGCCATCGAGAACCAGCCCTGGAACAGGCGGCCGCCGCCGCAGCGCGGGCACTCGAGCCTGATCCCGCGCCGCAGGCTGCGGAGCGCACCTCCCGTCGAGGACGACAGCGGCGCGGGCACTCACGCGGCCGGGAAGAGCCGGTACAGCATCAGGTACACGACGACGCCCGTCACCGACACGTAGAGCCAGATCGGGAGGGTCCACCTGGCCACCCGGACGTGCCGGGCGTACCGCGCGCGGAGGCCGAAGACCAGGGTCACCAGAGCCAGCGGCGGGACGGCGGCCGCCAGCAGGGTGTGCGTGACGAGAATCGAGAAGTAGAGGGGGCGCACGACGCCGGCACCCGTGAACCGCACGGACCCCACCTGCGCGTGATAGGTGAGGTAGGAGACCAGGAAGAGCATCGACACCACGAATGCCGAGACCATGCAGATCTTGTGACCGGTGATCCGGCGCCGCTTGATCAGCACGAGGCCGGTCACGAGCAGCACCGAGCAGGCGAGGTTGAGACCGGCGTTGAGCGCCGGCAGCGCGGCCACGCCCGGACTCACCCGCCCTCCCCGACGGTCGTTGACGCGGATCGCGGCACAGCCGGCGCGCTCCGGGTGGACCGCCTTCAGTGCTTCGCGGGCTCGACGGCCGCGGGCTTCACGCCCGAGGTGTGGTAGACCGGATTTCCGTCCCAGACGAGGATCATCACCAGCAGGATCCCGATCGTGAGCGGCGTCACGGCCACGAGCCCGAGCGTGCGGGCCTCGAAGCGCAGATGCATGAAGTACATCGCGACCATGGCGGCCTTCGTGACCGCCAGTGCGCAGAGCAGGACGCCGACGACGAGCTTGGGCAGCCCCAGGAAGATGACGGCGAGCTCGATGACCGTCAGGATGGCCAACCACCAGAAGATCGCCATGTAGTTCGGGTGCGCGTGTTCGCCGGACTGCGCCATCGGTTCCTCCCCTGCGGGTCTAGTCCGCGTCATTCATGAGCGGGCGCGCCTGGACACGGGCCGCGCGGCTCCGGTCGTGGCGAGCAGCCCCACGGTGCTCGCTCCCGCTAGCGCTGGGCTGTACTCCCGCCCGTGGGCATCCCTGCGCCACCCCTGCGGCCCTCGCGTGTCGGCGTACTCTCACGCATTATTCGGCCTAGAGCAGGTACATGAAGGTGAACACCATGATCCAGACGAGATCGACGAAGTGCCAGTAGAGCCCGGTGATCTCGACCATGTTGTACTTGCGCCGGACGTCGGCCTGGCGCGACACCGCGCCCAGGACGGACAGCAGGTAGATCACCCCGCCGGTCACGTGGAGGCCGTGAAAACCCGTCACCATGAAGAACGAACTGCCGAACAGGGTGGCGCCCCACGGGTTGCCGCCGATGTGCAGGCCGCGCTCGATCAGGTGCGTCCACTCGTAGGCCTGGAGGCCGACGAAGATGGCGCCGCCGAGCGCCGTGAGCAGGAGGAACGTCTGCGCCCGGCGGCGGTCCCCCGCGCCCACCTTCTCCAGGGCCTTCACCATCGTCACGCTCGAGCAGATCAGGAGGAAGGTCATGAAGGCGGTGAGGTTGATGCCGAGCACGCTGAAGGGGTTCGGCCAGTCGGCGCTCGTCGCGCGCATGACGCCGTACGCCGCGAGCAGCGTGCCGAAGCCGACGGCGTCGCCGGCCAGAAACATCCACATGCCGAGCTTGCCCCAGCTCTCGGGCGTGAGCGGGGACTCTGCGGGCTCGACGGCGGCGCCCGCGCGCACTTCAGCGACCTGGCTCATGTCTCCTCCGGTAAGCGTGGAAAATGATCCCGCCGACGACCCCGCCGACGGCGAACGGCGCGGCCATCAGGGCCACGAACGCCCAGTTGAACGTCCGATCCCCGAACGCGGACGACGCGCAGCTGGCGCACGCCAGGGCGCGGGCGGGCAGACCGCCCAGGAGCAGGCCGCTCCCCAGGGCCCACCCCCGCGGCCCGTGCGCTCTTCCGCACTCGGCCAGGAATCGCAGCGCGGGCGGCGCCCAGCGCGTCAATGGAGATACACCAGCACGTACAGGACCGGCCACACCGCGACCACGTAATGCCAGTAGATCGCGCAGAGCACCACCGGCGTGCTCCGATGCCAGCCGAGCCGCCCCGTCCGCACACCGACGAGGACCGCCGAAAGCCAGACGAGCCCGCCGATCACGTGCGCGCCGTGCAGCCCGATCAGCGTGTAAAAGGTCCCGCCGTAAGCCCCCGACGAGACGAGAAGCCCGAAGCCGATCAGCCGCACCCACTCGAAGCCCTGGACGGTCAGGAACAGGCCGCCGAGGACGGCCGTGAGGCCAAGGCCCCGGACCAGACCGGCGACGTCCAGACGCGACAGCGCCCGCCGCGCGGTGACCATCGTCGCGCTGGACGCGAGGAGACAGAGCGTGTTGAGTCCGGTGACGAGCACGGGCAGCCTCGGCTGGAGCGGCGGGGGCCAGACGACCGAGCCCAGCCGCAGCACCCAGTATCCGGCGACGAACGACGCGAAGAGCATGGTCTCCGCCCCCAGGAAGAACAGAAGCCCGAGGCGCCCGTTGTCGATGGGCGAGCGGTTCGGCCTCGGCGGAGGCGGCCCAGGGTCGTCGCCGTCGCCGAACGACGGCGGGGGCGGGACGTCGTCGACCGCACGCTCGACGGGGTAATCCAGGACGCCGGGGCTCATCCCGTCACCACCGGATCCCGACCAGGAGCGCGCCGACCGCCAGCGCGAATACGATCAGCAGCAGGATCCTGGCCGTTCGCCGGTTCCGCTCTCGAAGGTGATCGCCGCCGAGGGTCGCGATCACGACTTGTCCAGGGCCAGCAGGGCGAGGAGGGCCGGAAGGTAGAGCAGGGACGCGAAGAGCACGCGCCGCGCGGCCGGCGCCGAAGGCGCGATCGCCTGGCGGATGCCGAAGGCGAGGAAGACGAGCCCGAGCAGGAGCGCCCCCGTGAAGTACGCCATTCCCGCGAGCCCCGAAAGTGTCGGCAGGAGCGCCACCACGAGCAGCGCCAGGCATCCGATGACGATCTGCCGCTCGGTCGCGTCGCCGTCCCGATCGACGACCGCGAGCACCCGGACCCCGGCCCGCGCGTAGTCGTCCTGGTAGAGGCGGGAGATCGCGAGCGTGTGCGGAAGTTGCCAGAGGAAGAGGATCCCGAAGAGGATCCAGGCGCCGACCGAGAGGTCGCCCCGGGCGGCGACCCAGCCGGTCACGGGCGGCAGGGCGCCCGCCACCGCGCCCACGATCATGCAGAAGGGCGTCCGGAGCTTGAGCGGCGTGTACGCGAACAGGTACAGTGCAGCGATCGCCGCCGTCACCAGCGTCGCCTCGGCGCCGACCGCGAGGGCGAGGTAGGCGAGGCCGGCCACGGTGACCGTCGCCCCGAAGGCCAGCGCCTCGAGCGGCTGGAGCCGGCCGTCCGGCAGCGGACGCTGCCGGGTCCGCGTCATGAGCGCGTCGATGTCCCGCTCCAGGTACTGGTTCAGCGCGAGTGTGCCGCCGGCGGCGAGCGCCGTCCCGATGAGCAGGTGGACCAGCCGCCCGACGTCGAAGGCGCCGCTCGAGCCGAGGTGGTAACCGACCACCGTCGTGACCAGTATCATCAGCACGACCCGCGGCTTGGTCAGGATGAGCAGGTCGCCGAGCACCTGCCGGCGTTCACGCGCCATCACCTCGACGATCACGTCGCTCGGCGGCGTCACCGAACGGTCTCCGCCGTCCCGCGCCGGAATGCGGCTCCGCGGCTGACCCTCCCTGGCTCGACGCTCGGAGCCCGGGCGCCACCGGCCTCGAGGAGCGGCGCCGCGAGGGTCACGGCGCTGCCGAGGATCAGGGCGGCGACGAGCCGGTGCGTGACAGGCAACGCGAGCGCCGTCGCCCGGCCGCCGGGAATCGCGAGCGACGAGAAGCGGGTGAGATACGCGCCGACACCGAGCCCGAGCTGGGCGAGCAGGAGCACCAGGAGCCCGAGCGCCGGTCGGGCGATCGCCGGCTGGCCCGTGGCCAGGGCCCTCGCCGCCACGACCGGCACGAACGCCAGGACCGCCGCCGCCCCGATCAGGTGCAGGTCGATCCGGCCAACGTGAGTCAGGAGCGCGCCGAACACGATCTGGAGGTAGAGGAGCCCGATGGCCGCAAGCGCGAGCCGGCGGAGCCGTCCGTCCAGCGATGGGGCGGGCCGATCGCGCCAGCCGCGAGACGTGACGAGGGCGATGACGACGGTCAGGGCGAAGAAGGCCTGGGCCACGCAGCCGTGGAAGATAGCCATCGTCTCCTTCAGGAGGACGACGCGCAGGCCTCCCAGCAGTCCTTGCACCGTCACGAGGGCGAGGGCGATGCCGCCGAGGGCCCGCACCCACGCGCGGCGCTCGCTGACCCAGAGCACGGCCGCCAGGACCAGCGTGAGCAGCCCCACCACCGAGCCGAGCAGCCGGTGGCTGTGCTCGTAGAAGATGCCGCCCACCATCCGCGACCACGGATAGAGGAACATGTTGTACCCAAAGGTCGTCGGCCAGTCCGGCACCGCGAGGGCGGACCCGGTGTTGGTCACGAGGCCGCCCGCCAGGATCAGTGCGAACGTCGCGGCCGCCGTGACCACCGAGACCCCATGCGCGAGCCGCGTCGCCGGCGGCCGCGACAGGCCCGCGGGGAATGTCGGCCGAGCGGCCTGCGCTCCCGGCATCGTGCTAGTGACGACCCGCCCGCGCCGGCCGCGCGAGCGGCCGGTTCTGCGGCAGGTAGTCCTCCTCGACCTCCGGCGAGCTGTACTCGTAGGGACCCCGGTACACGGTCGGGAGCGCCTGGCCCCAGTTCAGGTGCGGCGGCGGCGAGGATGCCGTCCACTCGAGCGTGTTCGACTGCCAGGGGTTCAGGGGCGCCTTCTTCCCCGCGAAGAGGCTCCAGAAGAAGTTGACGACGAAGGGGATCTGCGCCACCCCCAGACAGAGGGCCGAGACCGTCATGAACACGTTCCAGTGCTGGAGGGGCTGGAGGAACTCGTACTGCATCGGGTTGTAGATCCGGCGCATGTGCCCGCCGACCCCGAGGATGTGCATGGGAAAGAACGTCAGGTTGAAGAACACGAACGTCGGCCAGAAGTGCAGGTGGCCGAGGACCGGGTTCGTCATCCGCCCGAACATCTTCGG
>CAZWXA010000199.1:0-1201 GCA_964637755.1 uncultured bacterium
GGTCCGTGCGGAGGCGGCCGGCGAGGGCGAGATACAGCGCGTCGAGATCGGCGACACCCTCGAAGCGCGCGGCGACGTCGAGGTCGCTCGCCGCCGTCGCGCGCCCCCTGGCCACCGACCCGAACAGCACCAGCAGCTCGAGCGCCGGCATCGTCGCCGGCAGATCGGCGAGGGCAAGGGCCATCGTCTCGGCAAGCATCGCCCCCATCCGGCCACCCTAGAAGCGAGGCTCCACGATGTCAAGGGAAGGGGACGAAGGCTCCGCCAGGTGCTTGGTCCTTGACGGCCCCGTCGTCCCTGGCTAGCATTGTGGTCAGTCGCGCGGGCTCTCTCGGGTCGCGGCGAGGCGTTTGTGTCCGCCGTGCCATCGGCTCCTGATCCCTGGGCCGTCGGGGGAGGGCCAGGAGGGCCGTGTCCGCCGGCGGCGCCACGGCCGAGTTCGCGCCTTGGGTCGAGGAGGGTGTCCCGCCTATGCTCCGAGGCTGAGGTGGCAGGGCGTGATACGGAGGCGGTCCTCACACGTGTCCGAGTTCGGATCGCCGCTGGTGAGTTCCGGATCACTCACCATGCGCACCAGGAGATGGCCGAGGAGGCGATCGCCCTGGATGATGTGATTCAGGCGATCATGAGCGGCTCGCTCATCGAAGACTATCCCGACCATCGGCGAGGTCCCTGCGGCCTCGTGGCTGGATCCACCGCGAGCGGACGTCCACTTCACGTCGTGTGCAGCACCGACGGCCCCATAGTCATCGTGATCACAGCGTACGAACCACAACCGCCGAAATGGGTAACTCCGACCCGGAGGGCGCCCCGATGAAATGCTCGTTTCGCGAATGCGCCGGGCAGTACGAGGACCGGACGATCGTGCATACGGTCACACACCGAGGGCAGATCACCGTCATCGACGGTGTTCCGGCCGAGGTCTGCCGCCTCTGCGGCGATGTCTTGCTGAAGCCCGATACCGTTCGCCGAATCGAGCAGATCCTCGCCGCGGCTGCTGAGCCAGCGCGGAGCGCGCCTGTGTATGAGTTCGCAGAGCGGTAGCCGCAGACCGGAATCGGACCGCCGCCATGCTCTGTAACTGTCAATGACCGGAGAATGGTCCGTCGTGCGACGTCAACCAGAAGCCGATCGCTGGTTCCACCTGTCTATGTTCGCGTTCTGGCTTCGGCATCCCGCGGCACGGTTCTACGAGCGCAAG
>CAZWXA010000199.1:1211-7151 GCA_964637755.1 uncultured bacterium
AGCTCGGCCATATCGTGACGGCGCTCGGCGGCCTCAGGCCGCTCGCGGGCCTGAGCCTCGAGGAGTACGCGGCACGGTTCTACGAGCGCAAGGCCGCGGAGCGGCTGCTCCAGGAAGCCATCGAGGCGGCGCTGGACGTCAACGCTGACGTCAACGCTCACCTGATCGGCGAACATGGCCGCGAGGTTCCGGAGGACTGGAGGCGTATCCTCGCTACGTCCAGGCGATCGAGGCTCACCTGGCCAGGGCCGGCCTGTAGCCGGCGGCGACGGCGAGAGGGCCCGGGATCCTGATCGGCTGAGACGGGGAGGAGATCATGCATCTCGGCCATCTGCTGACGCGGGCGGCGCTGCGCTATCCCGACCGCCCGGCCTGGCTCGCGGGGAACACGATGATCCCGTTCCGCGCGGCGGAGGCGCGGGTGAACCGGCTGGCCCACGCGCTGCTCGCGCTCGGCGGCAGGCCCGGAGACCGGGTGGGCATGCTGCTCCCGAACTCCTACCAGGGGCTCGAGACCATCCTCGCGCCGATGAAGGCGGGCATGGCCGTGGTGCCGATGAACGTCCGGCTCCACCCGGCCGAGCACCGGTACATGCTCGACGATTCGGGCGCGACGATCCTGGTCTACGGGGAGGAGTTCCGGGATCACCTGGCGACGATCCGGGCGGGCCTCGAGTCCGTGGAGCACTTCATCTGTGTCCGGGACGAGGCCGCGAGCCGCCCCGGGGGCCGCCGGGCGATCGACCGCGACGCCGATCTCGCATACGAGCAGATGCTCGACGGTCACCCGGCGACGCCGCCCGACATTGCGATCGAGCCCGCCGACCTCGCCTGGCTCTTCTACACGTCGGGGACGACGGGACGCCCCAAGGGCGCGATGCTGACGCATCGCAACCTCCTCGCGATGGTCGAGCAGTTCCTGCTCGACATCAACCCGGCGGCCCCGACGGACGTGCTCCTCCATGCGGCGGCCATCACCCACGGATCGGGGCTGTCGATGTTCCATCACGTCGCCCGCGGCGCCGCGAACGCGTTTCCGGACACGCGGTCGTTCGACCCGCCGCGCATCTTCGCCGCCATCGAGCGCCAGCGGGTGACGACCATGTTCCTGGTCCCGACGATGATCAACCTGCTCGCCGCGAGCCCCGAGCGGACCCGGTACGACCTCTCGAGCCTTCACACGATCTTCTACGGCGGCGCGCCGATGTACGTGGAGCAGCTCCAGGAGGCGCTGCGGGCGTTCGGCCCGATCTTCGTGCAGCTCTTCGGCCAGGCCGAGGCGCCGATGACCTGCACGACGCTCCCGAAGTCGGAGCACCTCGCGGGGGACGATCCCGTGAAGCTCGGGCGCCTGGCCTCGGCGGGGCGCGAGGTGACGGGCGTGCGAGTCCGCGTGGCGGACGAGGAGGATCGCGACGTGCCGGCCGGCCAGATGGGCGAGATCGTCGTGCGGGGCGATCTCGTCATGAAGGGCTACTGGGGGAAGCCCGAGGCGACCGCCGAGACGCTGCGCGGGGGGTGGCTGCACACGGGCGACGTCGGCACGATCGACGGGGACGGCTACGTCTTCATCACCGACCGGAAGAAGGACATGATCATCAGCGGCGGCTCCAACATCTATCCGCGCGAGGTCGAGGAGGCGATCTGCACGCACCCGGCCGTGTTCGAGGTCACGGCCATCGGCGTCCCCGACGACAAGTGGGGCGAGACGGTGAAGGCGCTCGTCGTGACGCGGCCTGGCCACTCGGTCACCGAGGCCGAGATCATCGAGCACTGCCGGGAGCGGCTGGCCTCGTACAAGAAGCCGCACTCGGTCGAGTTCCTGCCCGAGCTGCCGAAGAACGCGTACGGCAAGATCCTCAAGCGCGAGCTGCGCGACCGCTACTGGGCGGGTCGCGGACGCAGGGTGTGACGGCCGCGCGGATTCTTGTCGCGGCGCCGGCGGCCGCCGACCCGGAGGCGTTCATGCGGCGGCACCTGCGCCGGAACATCCTGGCGCTCGGCGCCGACTTCGGGCTCTTCCTGGTCGCGCTGTCGTTCGCGTCGTACACGACGATCCTGCCGGCGTTTGCCGTTCACCTTGGCGCGCCCAACGTCGTGATCGGCGCGATCCCGGCCGTGATGACGGCGGGCTGGTATCTCCCGGCGCTGTTCGTGGCGGGGCGCACCGAGGCCCTCGCGCGAAAGCTTCCGTTCGTGCTCCGGTACACGCTCTGGGAGCGCCTCCCCGTCGTCGTGCTGGCGCTCGTGGCGTTCTTCCTCGCCGGACCGCTGCCCGGGCTCGCGCAGGCGGTGCTGCTGGTCATGCTGCTCGTGATGACCGGCGTGGGTGGCCTGCTGATGCCGGCGTGGATGGACGTGGTGGGGCGCAGCGTGCCGCAGGCGCTCCGCGGCCGCTTCTTCGCGGGGGCGAGCCTGCTCGGGAGCGCGGGAGGCCTCCTGGGGGGCGCCGCCACGACATACATCCTCGCCGCCATCGCGGCCCCCGCCAGCTACGGCGTCTGCTTTCTTGCGAGCGCCCTCTTCATGGCGCTCTCGTATGCCGCGCTGGCCGCGACGCGCGAGCCGCCCACCGCTGACCCGCGGGCCGCCGTCGCGCTCGGGACGTATCTCGCGCGCATCCCCGCGATCCTGCGCGGTGACCGGAACCTCTCGTGGTTTCTCGTCGCGCGCGGCTTCGCCGCCTTCGGGATGATGTCAGCCGGTTTCTACGCGGTGTACGCGCTGCGCGACCTGGGGGTGCCGGAGTGGAGGGTCGGCGTGTTCACGACGGCCTTCTTCGTCGGCCAGACGGGCGGCAACCTCGTGCTGGGGTGGCTCGCCGATCGCCACGGCCACCGGCTCGTCATCATCTGGGGCATCGCCGCCACCGTCGTCGCGAACGTGGTCGCGCTCGGGTCCCCGTCGCCCGGCCTCTTCGCCCTCGTCTTCGCGCTGTCCGGGGTCCAGTACTCCGCGATCACCGTGTCGTGGCTCAACGTGCTGCTGGAGTTCGCCCCCTCCGCCGCCGAGCGGCCGACCTACGTGGGACTCGGCAGCACGGGCCTGGCGCCTGCCGCGTTCGCGGCACCCCTCGTGGCCGGCGCGATGGCCGACGCGCTCGGCTTCAGGTCGGTCTTCGTCGCCGCGCTGGTCTTCGGGCTGATCGCCCTGGCGCTCCTGCTCGCGCGCGTCCGCGACCCGCGCCACGGGCTGGCCGCGAGCCGCCGATGAGACAGGCGGTGTGTGATAATCGGTCCTCGGGATGACTGATCCTCGCCGGAACCGGCATGCGTGACCCGGGAGCCCCGCTCGCCGCGCGAGAGGTCGCGAGCCTGTTGCGGGCGGCGGCCGCGGCTCTGCAGGCCGAGATGGCCGCCTTGCCGGCCCATCTGCCCGGCTGGCATCCGGCGCCGGGCGAGTGGTGCGCGAAGGAGGTCCTCGGCCATCTGATCGAGGCCGAGCGGCGCGGCTTCGCCGGCAGGATCCGTCTCATCCTGTCCGGCGAGGAGCCGGTGCTCGCGGGCTGGGACCAGGAGGTCGTGGCACGCGAGCGCCGCGATTGCGAGGCGGACGTGTCCGCGCTCCTCCGGGAGTTCGTCGGGTTGCGTGAGGCGAGCGTCGCCCTGGTCGCCGCGCTGTCGCCCGCCGATCTGCGGCGCGGCGGGCATCACCCGAAGGTGGGGCAGCTGACGGTCGGCGACCTGCTCCACGAGTGGGTCCATCACGACCGCAACCACTTCCGGCAGATCCTCGCCAACGTCCAGGCCTTCGTGTGGCCCGGCATGGGCAACGCGCAACGGTTCTCCGAGACCTGAGCGGCGGGCTCACTCGCCGGCGCTCGGCCGGCCATGGAACATAGAGCTGGCGGGGGGATGATCTCGGGCCGGGACGCCATGGATGAGGCGCGAATACGGGGCCGTCGCCGGGACCGTGTTCGCCACGGTGCTGCCGCGCGGTGGTTCCTGGGCCGAGATGTCACACCCGACGCGCGGAGCGGTTCCCGGCGACCGGCCCGGAAGAGTGTTCGGATCGAGGCGAGGCAAGGAGAGGGGACATGAGGGACGTCGCGATCATCGGCGTCGGATCGACGCCGTTCGGCAAGGTGGAGGGGAGCGGGATCGTGGAGCTGGCGGTATCCGCGTGTCGGGAGGCGCTGGCCGACGCGGGGCTCGGGCGGTCGAAGATCGAGGCCCTCTACCTCGGTAACTTCGTCGGCGAGCGGCTGGCGAACCAGGGCTCGCTGGCGGCGCTCGTCACCGGCCGGCTCGGGCTCACCGGCATCCCGGCCACCAAGGTGGAGGGCGCGTGCGCCTCGGGCGGCATCGCCTTCCGGCACGGTGTCCTCGGCATCGCGCTGGGCCTCTACGACTTCGTCCTCGTCGCCGGCGCGGAGAAGATGACGGCGTCGTCGACGCCCGACGTGACGGCCGCGCTGGCGACCGCCGGGGACGAGCAGCGCGAGATGCGGGCGGGGCTGACGTTCCCCGGCGCCTTCGGCATCGTCATGCGCGACCACATGGCGCGCTACGGGACCACTCGCGAGCAGGTGGGGCTCGTCTCCGTGAAGAACCACGCGCTCGGCGCGGCTAACCCCAAGGCCCAGTTCAGGAAGCCCGTCACCCTCGACGAGGTGCTCGGCTCGCGGCTGATCGCCGACCCGCTGCGGCTCTTCGATTGCCCGCCGATCTCCGACGGCGCGGCGGCGGCGGTGCTCTGCCCCGCCGATCGCGCGCGGGAGTTCCACGCACGGCCGGTCCGCGTGCTCGGCACCGGGCACGCCACGGGGCCCGCCACGCTCTGGGAGATGGACGATCTCACCTCGTTTCCGGCCACCGCGCGCGCCGCCCAGGAGGCGTACCGGATGGCGGGCATCGCGCCCGCCGACGTCCAGATCGCCGAGGTTCACGACTGCTTCACGATCGCCGAGATCGTGGCCACCGAGGACCTCGGCTTCTTCCCGAAGGGGAAGGGCGGGCCCGCCGTCGAGGAGGGGTGGACCGGACTCGATGGCAAGATCGCCGTGAACCCCTCCGGCGGCCTCATCGCCAAGGGGCATCCCGTCGGTGCGACCGGGTGCGCCCAGATCTACGAGCTGGTCAAGCAGCTCCGGGGCGAGGCCGCCAATCAGGTGCGCGACCCGGAGATCGCGCTCGCTCACAACCTCGGCGGCATGGGCGTCGTCAGCACCGTGACCCTGCTGGGGCGGCTCTGATGCTCCGGGCTCGCCGCTGCGTCGAGTGCCGGAGGCTGCGGGTCGACACCGGACCCCCGTGCCCGTTCTGTGGTGCCGAGGGCGGGAGCGAGGTGCCGCTCTCCGGGCGCGGCCGGCTCGTGTCCTGGACGGTGATCCGCGTGGCACCCGCTCGCTACGCCGAGGAGGCCCCGTACACCGTGGGCCTGCTCGAGCTGGACGAGGGACCCCGCCTCACGGCGAGGCTCGTGGCGATTCCCGAGCAGCTCTCGGCGGGCCAGACGGTCACCTTCGCCTCCCTCGACAGCGCCCGCGGGCCGATCTTCCGAGTCGCGTAGCAGGCCCCTGACAGAGGCCCATCTGCGGCGTTGGCTCGGTCGCTCCTCCCTGCGGCGTACAGGAATACGCCGCAGTCGTCGCGATCCACTCGGGCCTCGCCTCGGGGCCGACGTCGTGCCGGAGCCAGAAGTAGGCTGCAGACATCGCAGCCGTGCGCCACGCCCGCTCGAACCAGTCCGAGCGTGGTCGGGTCCTCCTGCACCACCCACTCGACGCCGAGGCTCCGGATCTGGCGTTCCAGGGTCTCGATGGCCAGCGTGAACTTACCCTGCTCCACCGTGAGCGCGACCAGGTCGTAGCGGAAGGGGGCTCGCCGCTGGTGGCCGACCATCGCGTGCAGGAGGCAGAGACTGTCCTTCCCGCCCGACACCCCCACGGCGACTCGATCGCCGGGCCTGAGCATGGAGAACCGTCCCATCGCCCGCCCG
>CAZWXA010000200.1:0-7074 GCA_964637755.1 uncultured bacterium
TCGCCCCGTCGGCCGGGGGATCGAGGCACTGCGGGTGGATACGAGCGATGTCAGGCGTGGGGGGAGCCGTGGACGACCTGCTCGCCGAGCGCGCCGGAGAGGATCATCTCCGCCAGGCGCGAGCGCTGGATCTTGCCGCTCGATGTCTTCGGGATCGTGCCCGGCCGGACGAGCAGGACGCGGGCCGGGCGATGGCCGCAGCTCTCGTGAACGTGCGCGACGATCTCCCTGTGCAGGTGGGAGAGGGCGTCGTGAGAGGCGCCCGGTTCCCGCATCTCGGCCACCACGTACAGCCGCTGGGTGCCCATGCGCTCGCTCTCGACACCGACGGCGGCCGAGTACCGCACGCCGGGGACGTGGTCCACGACCTCCTCGACGTCGGCCGGGGTCAGGTTCTCGCCGCCGATGATGATCACGTCCTTGAGCCGCCCCGTGATGAACAGGAAGCCCTCGGAGTCGACGAAGCCGAGGTCGCCCGTGCGGAGCCAGCCGCCGGGCATGAGGACCTCTGCGGTCGCCGCGGGGTTATTGTAGTACCCCTGCATGACTCCGGGGCTCTTCACCCAGATCTCGCCCTCGGCGCCCGGCGGCAGCTCGGCCCCGGCCTCGGGCGGCGGGGGCGTGATCCGCACCGAGACGCCGCGGCACGGGCGCCCCACCGACAGGAAGCGGCCCGACGTGTCCAGCCGGAGCGGTGTCGCGCGGGGCCAGATCGCGACCGCCAGGGTTGCCTCGGCCAGGCCGTAGCACGGCGCGATGATGTTTCGCAGGTTGAACTTCTTCTCGAACGCCTCGATCGTCGAGAGCCGGACGGGCTCGGCGCCCGAGAGCGCGCTCTTGAGGGTCGAGAGGTCGATGCCGGCCGGGTCGTGGATGTTGCGGACGCAGTTGCGGTACCCGAAGTCGGGCGAGACGGTGAACGACGCGCCGATCTCGGTGAGCAGATCGAGCCACTGGCGGGGATTCCGCAGGTCGGGCGGCAGGAGCCAGAGGGGCGCGCCGAGGAGCGGCGGCGTGAACGCGCAGCCGATCAGCCCCATGTCGTGATAGAGCGGGAGCCACGAGACGACCCGGTCCTCGCGCGTGAGCCCGGCGCCTTCTGCCATGAACCGGATCGTCTCGACGACGTTCGCGTGGCTCAGGACGACCCCCCTCGGATGCCCCGTGCTCCCCGAGGTGTACTGGATGAACGCGCTGTCCTCCGGCCGCGCCTCCGGCAAGACCGGCGGCCGGTCGTCCACGTCGAGGTCCGGCGGCTCGAGGATCGCCCGAACCCCGGTGCCGGCCGCCGACTCCTCGACGCCTTGCCGGAACCAGCCGATCGTCGCGACGGCGACGGCCTCGGAGTCCTCGAAGACGGCGGTCGTCCCCTCGACCCCGAGCGTCGGGTAGAGCGGGACAGGGACCGCACCGAGTCGGAGCGCGCCGAGGAAGGTGTAGAAGAACTCGGCGCAGGTCGGATAGATCAGGCAGACCCTGTCGCCCGCGCTGACGCCCGCCCGCGCCAGGCCCGCCGCGTAGCGCTGGCTCTGCGCCCAGACCCTGCCGTACGAGACGGTCTCGCCGTAGACGTTGAAGTACTGGGCGCCTGGATCTGACGCGGCCCGGCGCGCCAGCATCTCCGTGAGGGTCATGGGCGCGAGCCGAGGAGAGGTCGCACCGTGTGCGCCCGGCCGTCGCGAAGGTAGACGACCTCGACCGGGTCGCCGGGCCTCCCGGCCGCGATCGTGTCGCGAAGGTCCTCGAAGGTGTACACGCGCATGCCGGCGAAGCGCACGACGACATCGCCCGGCCGAACGCCGGCGCGGGCAGCCGAGGTCCCCGGCTGGACGATGAAGAGCCGCACGCCGGGCGCCTCGTCGTCCTGATCGGCGGCGACGCCGAAGTACCCCGTTCCGCCGCTCATGTGGACGGCACCGCGGGCCGGGTCCGGCTCCTCCGCGACCGCCTTCGCGTAGGCGGGGGCGGGCCCGCGCGCGAGGCGCTCGACGACGCCTCTGGCGAGCGCGACGACCTGCTCCAGTCCGTCAAGGTTGATCTTGTCCCAGGTGTCGGTCGTCCGGTGGTAGTCGGCGTGCCCGCCGGTGTGGAAGAACAGGACCGGGACGGACTGCTGGTAGAACGAGAGGTGGTCCGACGGCGCGAACGGGCTCCCGGCGAGATCGGTCGTGAGCCCGCCGAGCCCGCTGGCGGCCTCGACGACCGCCCGCCGGAGACCGCTCCCGGTGTCGACCCCGCCCACGTGGACCCGCCCGTCGCGCATGCGGCCGACCATGTCGAGGTTCACCATCGCCACCGTTCGCTCGAGCGGGAAGGGCGGGTGGCGGACGTAGGCGCCCGCGCCGAGGAGCCCCATCTCCTCGCCCGAGAAGAGCGCGAAGACGAGCGTCCGCGGGGTGCCGCCCGACGTGGCGAAGGCGCGCGCCAGCGCCAGCACGGCGGCGGTGCCGGAGGCGTTGTCGTCCGCGCCCGGATGGATGTCGCGCCGGTGCGTGTCGTCGAGCGAGTACTCCCCCAGGCGCCCCAGGTGATCATAGTGGGCGCCGATCACCACCGCCTCGCGGGCGAGCGCCGGGTCCGTGCCGGGCAGGACCCCCACGATGTTGGCGGCTGTCCCGTACTCGCGAGCGAGTTCCACCCGGAGGCTCACGCGCACCCCAGGGAGCGCGCGGGAGGCCGGCGCGAGCGTCGCGTCGATCTGCTCTCTCAGCACGCCGAGGTGCTGGCCACCCGCGGCGAGCAGGGCGGTCGCGGCCGCGCGCGTCACGGCGGCCGCGAGAAGATCGCCAGCGCCGGTGCCCGCGCGGAGGGGCGGGAGCGTGTCCGCACGGGACTCGGGCCTCGAGACGAAGAGGAGGGCCCGTGCACCGTGGTCGTGCGCCACCCTCGCCTTGTGGAGACGCTGGCCGTAGCCGCTCGCGTAGGCGCGCGCGAACGGACTCGACGGGTCCGCGCGCCGGGGCTCGCCGCCGAGCGCCAGCACGATCTTGCCGCGCACGTCGATGCCCGCGTAGTCGTCATACCCCAGCTCGGGCGCGCTGATGCCGTAGCCGACAAAGACCACCGGGCCCTCGACAGCGCCGTCAGCCGACCCGGCGAGGGGCGTCCAGTCGGAGCCGAGCGCGAGGGTGGGGGCGTCGGAGCCCGCCGCGGCGAACGCGTTGTCGGCGCCCAGTTCCACGCGCACGGGCGTGCTGAACGGCAGCGCGTAGCCGTCCTGGCCTGCGGGCCGGATGCCCGCCTCCCGGAGCGCGGCGGCGAGGTAGCGGGCGGCGCGCGCGCCGCCCGGCGTCCCGGACGCTCGCCCTTCCATCTCGGGAGCCGTGAGGGCCTTCACGTCAGCGAGGAGCCGGTCGGCGGGCGCCGGCGCCGGCGCGGCCGAGACGAGTGCGGCTGCCAGCCCGGCAAGGAGCATCAGGAGAACGGTGCGACGGACCTTCACGGCGGACATTCTACGCCCGCGCCGTGAAGTTCCCGTACTCGCCCGCCCTGTGCAATGCCGGCCTCCTGTGGCGCCGGCCTCCGCTTTCGGGGCACTCCGACTGCAGGAATCTCCGGCCAGCCGGACCAGAAGGCAACGCTGTCGAGCGGGACCGACGGTCTGTCGAAGAAAGGCCCAGTTCTATCCCGGGGCCGTGCCCTGCAGGGCGCCGAGCAAACGCGCGGCGAGCGCCGGTCCCGCCCCGGACTCCTCGTGCTTGAAGAAGACGAACGCGTCGCGCCAGCGGGCGTTCCGGGCGCGGTCGGCCCACTCGTGCAGCTCCTGGTCGCCGTAGTCCGCGTCGCGGAGCCGGAAATAGCCGAAGTCCGCGGTGGCCACGAGCGGGGTCGTGCCCTTCTCGGTGTCCGCGACGCAGAGGGCCGCGTTCCAGGCGCAGAGGAGCGCATACACGTCGTCGTCGAACCAGGAGGGATGGCGGAACTCGAAGGCGTGCCGCTCCTCCCGCGGCAGCATCGCCAGCAGATCGCCGAGCCGGGCGGTGTCCTTGCGGAAGGTCGGCGGGAACTGGAAGAAGAGCGGGCCCAGTCGCGGCCCGAGCGTGCGCGCGGTCTCCTGGAAGTACCGGAGGGGCTCGTCCACGTCGACGAGCCGCCGCTCGTGCGTGATCCGCCGGGGCGCCTTCAGCACGAACACGAAGCCCGGCGGCGTCAGCCCGGCCCAGCCGGCGAGCGCCTTGGCGGTGGGCATCCGGTAGAACGTGTAGTTGATCTCGACCGTCGTGAAGCGCTCGGCATAGAACGGGAGCATCTTCGCCGCGGGCAGCTTGACGGGATAGAAGCTGCCCCGCCACTCGGGATAGGTGTAGCCCGAGGTCCCGACGTGGATCACGCGCCCACCGTCAGCCCGGGCTCACCGCGGGGGCCGCCGCGCGGCGGGCCGGCGCGGTCAACGCGGCATCGTGATCCGGTCGAACGACTCCGCGTACGCGTATCCCCTGGCCTGGCCGAGCGCGGCGCTCCGCTCGCGCACGCGGACCTCGACCCGGGCGAAGTCCTCGAACTGGCTGGCGTGGCAGGTGAGCGCCTTCAGCTTCACGTCCATCACGTCCGTGATGTCGACGACGATCTCGGGGCTCTCCCACGCCATCACGTGGACCTCGCCGACCTTGTGCGGCTCGAACTCGGGCAGCAGCTCGGGGAAGGCCATGGAGTCCCGCGCCAGCGGATAGACACAATCGAGCACGACCCCCGCCGTGATCCGGTGGTCGCGGTGCGACGCGTAGAGGTTGTAGGTGCGATGCGGGTTCTGCGTGATGATCAGGTCGGGCCGCCACCGCCGGATCTCGCGGGTGACGTCCCGGCGGAGGTCGCGCGTGTCCTCGACCTCGCTGTCCACGTAGCCGAGGAAGACCACGCGCTCGACGCCGAGCGTCCGGGCGGCGTTCGACTGCTCCTCCTTGCGGATCTCGGCCAGCCGCCCGGGCGTCATCGTGCGATCGCCCGATCCCTTGCTCCCGTCGGTCACGACGACGTAGGTGACCTCCTTGCCCTCCCGCGCGAGCTTCGCGACGGTGCCGCCCGCGCCGAACTCCGAATCGTCCGGGTGGGCGGTGACGACCATGACGCGCTCGATCTGTGTGCTCATGCCGCGTAGTCTACCCTGAGCAGCGTCCGGGCTACTACTCCATCACGCGAACGCGGTCGACGAAGTAGTTGGTCGCCCCGAAGCAGTCCGTGGGGATCCCGCGATGTTCCCGGTAGTGAAGGACCACCCGCTTGCCGAGCGCCTCGTCGAGGCGCGCCGCCACCGCCCGCTCCCGCACGCTGAAGTCCCAGACCGTCGGCGTCACGCCCGGCACGATGGACATCGCCAGCTCGCCCTCGTAGGTCTTGCAGATCCACCCCTTGCGGGACATCTTCTGGAGAATGCCGGCCCGCTCCCCATCCGAGTACGCCCAGGCCAGCACCACCCAGAGGTAGAGCGCGAACAGGACGGCGGGAACCAGCAGCGCTGCCAGGACGATCAGCTTCGTCCTGAGCCGTGTCACCGGAGCGTCCTGGTTTCCGGGGCCGTGAGCAGTGTCATCCGTCGTCCGCGACTCCCGCGGCGAGCGGGATACCCAGGTGCCACCGCGTCGTTATCCGGCAATCACGCCACCGTCATGAAGAACCGGTGGCGCTGTTCGGCGTCTCCCTCCAGAGCCCCTCGAGCCTCTGACGACACAAGGATCGCGCGCCAGAGCTGACGAAGCATGTCCGAGACCTCGGTCAATACCTTCAAATTGAGCTCCGTTCCCGCGCGGAGGGGCCGGCCGTGTACGACTTCTGAACGAATGGCAGAGAGTCGCTCGAACCGTTGCCGGGCTACCTCGCGACCCACCTTGTCACTGGCGGTGAGGCACGCGAAGTTCTTCGCCAGACGCTCGGTCGAACCGGGATGCGGGGCATCACTGAGCATGGCTTCAGCGGCGGTCGTGAAGCACGTCAGCGCGACCTGCCAGCTCCGCGAAAGGCACCCGTGGAACGTCAAGACGAGCGCATTCCTGAGGCGCTGTCCGTCCACGTACACGGCCCGAAGCGGCATCAGCAGCCGGGCTGCGCTCTGAAGATGGTCGTCGTCGATCTGATCGCGCGCCTGTCCCTCGATCCATTGAAACCGCTCCAGGAGACGGGTGACAACACGCTCTGACTCGGCCTCGTCGAACCGGAACGGGACGTGGGTTCGCGTGGGTGCGACGATCCACAGAGCGATGAGAAACGAGTTGACAGCTGCGGCGGACGACAGCCCGCCATGGATCGGCAGGTCGATCGACAACCAGTGATCGGCATCCTGGCAACGCTCGCGCTCTTCCTCGGACAAGTATCTCGAGGCCTCCGGGGAAGAGTAGCCCGCATATGCCCCCCGTCCGCGAATCCACGTATCGTCGCCAATCCGCTGCTCCGAGCCGGCCCACGGCATGTCGACGAGCGGCGCCCAAGAGCGGACGTGACCGACTGGCTCCCGGCCTGGCGAGGCCGCCTCCCGGAGCCGCGACGCGTACTTGCCACGCTCGGCGAGCTTGAAGTCGTACTCGGGACGGATGTCCGGATCGTCCGGATCGTTACGCACCTTCTTCGTAGTTCTCCCGCTCGGAAGGTGTTGCCCTGCGAGCGCTGATGATTCGAATCCTGTCGGCTCCTTCGTCACGATGGACACCCACGAGGATGCGGCCTTGCCGTGACTGCCCGATCGCGATCAACCGTTCCTCGCCTGGCGAGGAACGTTCTTCGTCGAATCGCGTGGCCAGCAGTTTATCATCGAACACCGTCGTCGCTTCCTCGAACGAGATGCCGTGCTTCGTGAGATTCGTCGCCGCTTTGTCTGGATCCCACGCGAAGGTCAACGTCATCGACCCTGTCCGTTCCAGACAGGCTACCGGGCGCCGAGCTGGCTGCGGCTGGTGGCCATCCGGCGGGCCATCTCCGCCTTGTGATGTGGTTCTCCTTCATGGCCTGCTCGATCTGCCAGGCGAGCACGCGCTTGATGGCGACGGTGCGGTTCGCGCCGAAGGTCCCTTCCTCCTTCAAGAAGTCATCGAAGGCTGAGCCGATGCCAGCCTTCCTGCTCTTGCGCTTCGTCATCGCTCGATCTCC
>CAZWXA010000201.1:0-7074 GCA_964637755.1 uncultured bacterium
ATGTCCCGTCCGATGGGTCTAACTCGAATTCGGCCACGGGTTAGGCTGATCTGCATAAGACAGCACGTCCTGCGGCACCCGGAGTCCATTCCGGCGTCGACCGGGACCTTCACATGTCGCATCGAGCCCCACTCCGTCAACATGTTGCGTTCGATTCGAGGGGTTCGGCGGGTCATGGACCGGACATCCGCCCGCCGGGATCCGCACCGCGGCCGGGCCCCGGTTCGGGACATGGGTGGAGACCATCGTGGGGCTCACGCCGCTGGCCCAGCAGCTCCTGGACCGTGCGGAGGTCGTGGCCGACGATCTGGTCGGCGGCGATGTCCACGTCCCGGACGCGGAGCCGGCACTGCTCGAGCACCCTGAGACCGGCGCCGTGGAGCAGGGAGGCCATGAGCCGCGGGACGCCCTCGAGACGCTGCAGCAAAGCTCGGACCTCGTCCCGGGTGAGCACCACCGGCAGCCGCGCGGGCCGCTTGGCGGGCACGAGTCGTCGAGCCATGACATGGGAGGTTGACCGCCGGGCCAACGGGCATGGCGAGGATACCGAAAGGCTGTGGGACTCGAGACGCCTACCATCGCCTGTTCCTGCTGATGGGAGTCTACAAGACACGTCGGAGCTGGGGCAAGCCGGGGCCCGTGCGAATCGAGACCGCCTGACGGGTCCGGGGAGCCGCCGGCCCCCTCCTGCCGTAAAATACGCCTCGGGACCAGGAAACCTTCCCCCGGGAGTGACCTCATGCGGGCGACGGGCAGCAACTCGAGCACGGCGGGCGGGATGGCATGCGCATAGACCGGCGGCGGCTCGAGCAGAGCATCGAGGAGCTCGGCCGCATCGGCGGGACGTCGAAGGGAGGGCTCAACCGCCTGGCCCTGTCCGACGACGACCGGCGGACCCGCGACCGCATGGTCTCCTGGATGCGCGAGGCGGGGCTCCGGGTGAGCGTCGACCAGATGGGCAACATCTTCGGCGAGCGCGCGGGCCGCGAGCCGCTGCCCGCCGTCATGCTCGGCTCGCACGTTGACTCGGTCCCGTCCGGCGGCCGGTACGACGGCCAGCTCGGCGTCCTGTGCGGTCTCGAGGCGATCCGTTCGCTCAACGACCACGCGGTCGCCACGCGGCGGCCGCTGACGCTCGCGATCTTCACCAACGAGGAGGGAGCGCGCTTCCAGCCGGCCATGCTCGCCAGCGGCGTCATGGCCGGCAAGATCGCGCTCGAGGATGCCTACAACGCCCGGGACCGCGACGGCGTCCGGCTCGTGGACGAGCTCGAGCGGATCGGGTACCTCGGCCCGGAGCCGTGCGTGCCGCGCCCGGTCCGGGCCTATCTCGAGCTGCACATCGAGCAGGGGCCCGCCCTCGAGGAGCAGGGGCTCTCGGTCGGCGTGGTCGAGGGGATCGTGGCGATCTCGTGGTCGCGTCTCACGATCCACGGCGTCCAGGATCACGCGGGGCCGACGCCGATGCGCACGCGTCACGACGCGCTCGTGGCGGCGGCCGAGATCGTCACCGGCGTCCGGCGCCTCGCGCGGGAGATCGGCGGTGACCTGGTGGCGACCGTGGGCACCCTCACGGTCTCGCCCAACATCACGAACGCGATCCCCGGCAGGGTGACGCTCTCGATCGACGTCCGCGATCCCGAGGACGCCACGATCGACAACGCTCTCGGCCGGATCGACCGCCTCGTCAAGAGAGCCTGCCGGCGCCAGGGCGTGACCTGGGACCTGGACCACTACTGGCGCGTGCCCTACACGCCGTTCGACCCGGCGGTCGTCGACACGATCGAGCGCGCGGCGAGAGCCAGCGGGGCCCGCCATCGCCGGATACGC
Source organism: uncultured bacterium (assembly GCA_964637755.1). Classification (GTDB taxonomy): domain Bacteria; phylum Methylomirabilota; class Methylomirabilia; order Rokubacteriales; family CSP1-6; genus AR9. The sequence continues at coordinate 1,831 of CAZWXA010000201.1, forward strand.
TCCGGTGCCGGCCACGACGCGCAGTACATGGCGGCCCTCGCGCCGGCCGGGATGATCTTCGTCCCCTCGCGCGGAGGCCGGAGCCACTGCGAGGAGGAGTTCACCCCCATGGAGGACATCGAGCACGGCGCGAACACGCTGCTCGGTGCCGCCACCGAGCTCGCCTGCGAAGAATGACGGCGATGGCGCCCGTCGAGACCCCGCCCGTCCAGACGCCGAAGGTCCGACCCGAGGAGATCGAGACCACCGACGACGCCGTCGCGCCACCGTGGATGACGATTCTCCACAACTGCGAGTGCCACACGTTCGAGCAGGTCGTGCGGCAGCTCATCAAGGCGATCGCGTGCTCGGAGGACGAGGGATGGCGGATCGCCTGGCAGGTCCACAACACCGGCAAGGCCGTCGTCAAGGTCGCGGCCGAGGCGGAGTGTGTCCGCGTGGGGAACATCCTCGCGGCGGTCGGCCTCGTCGTCACCGTCATCCAGTCGTAGCCCCTCCTCCCCGCCCGGTCATCGGCCCCGCCGCCCGTACCGCTGGCCATGCCCGCTCGGACGGACGAGCCCACCTCGCCCGGAAATCCGGGGAGCGCGCCAAGAGGCGGCATTCGCCTGGGTCAGTCTGGCCCGGGGACGCGACCGCGAAGCGGAGCAGTACCGAGAGTTCCTGTATTTCCAGCACTTCTCGATTCAGGTCTCCACCATCTCGGTTCGGCACCCTCCTTGCTTCAGCAGTAGGCTGGCAGCACAGACCAGAAGGAGGAGGCGTCAAGTGAGACGAGCATTCGCAGCGCTGCGAAAAGTCTGGCGGCGTGATCTCAGGTTGAGGGAGTCGTGGACCGGCTCGGACAGTCACTTCCTGGCCACCCTCGCGCTCGTCGTCCCGTTCGGGTGGGCGGTCCTGCTCTTCCGGCTGGAGCCGCTCAGGGCAAGGGATCGGGCCTCGCGGGACTGGTAGCACGCCTCCACCGCCCTCGGACCTCTCGCGGGACGAGAGGCCTCGAGGCGCCAGGCCCGCTCGGCCCCCTCGCGCTCGACCGGCTACAGGACCGGCCCGATCATCCAGGGCGCGAACTCCTCCTCGCCCACCCCGGACGCCTCGCTCTTGGTCGTCTTGCCCGAAGCGACCGCGATCACCTCTTCGAAGATCTGGCGGCCGACCTGTGGAAGCGGCGTGCCCTCGAGGATCACGCCGCAGTTGATGTCCATGTCGTCTTCCATGTGCCGGTAGACGAGCGAGTTGGTCGCGAGCTTGATCGACGGGACGGGCTTGCAGCCGAAGACCGATCCCCGGCCGGTCGTGAAGCAGATGATGTTGGCGCCGCCGGCCACGAGGCCCGTGATGGACACCGGGTCGTGGCCGGGCGTGTCCATGAACACGAAGCCCTTCGTCGTGATGGGTTCGGCGTAGCAGAACACGTCCGTCATGGGCGTCGTGCCGCCCTTGGTGACGCCCCCGAGCGACTTCTCGTACACGGTCGTCAGCCCGCCCGCCTTGTTTCCGGGCGCGGGGTTGTTGTCCATGACGCCGCCCCGGGCCTCGAGGTGCCGCAGCCACCACTCGAACCGGTCGAGCAGCTTCTTGGCGACCCCCTCGTTGACGGCGCGCCGGACCAGGAGCTGCTCGGCCCCGTAGATCTCGGTCGTCTCCGCCAGGACACCCGTGCCCCCGTAGCGGACCAGCTCGTCCACGGCCCAGCCGAGGGCGGGGTTGGCCGTGATGCCGGAGTTGCCATCCGATCCGCCGCAGTTGGTGGCGAGAATCAGCTCGGAGAGGGGCTGCCGCGTCCGCCGGGCCAGGTTGGCCTGCGGCAGCAGCTGCGCGACGGCGCTGATCGCGGCCTCGACCGTCTTCCGGACGCCGCCTGACTCCTGGATCGTGATCACCGCCGGCCGCTCCGGCTGGCCGGTGATCGTCATCCGCTGCTTGTCGACCATCACGGCCGCCTGGTTGACCTCGCAGCCGAGGCCGATGACGACGTACGCCGCGACGTTCGGGTGTCTCGAGTAGCCGGCCAGGACGCGCTGGAGCGCCCAGTGGTCCTCGCTGTTGAGCACCTGCCCGCAGCCCGACTTGTGGGTGATGGCGATGACGCCGTCGACGTTCGGGTAATAGGTCGAGACGTCTCTGAACTTCTCGCGGACGAACTGGCAGACGCTGGCCGAGCAGTTGACGGTCGAGATGACCGCCACGTAGTTCCGCGTCCCCACCCGCCCGTCGGCCCGCTTGAAGCCGTCGAAGTAGCGCATCTGCTCGGGCGGGTAGTAGTCGACGGGCCGCACGTCGACGCCGACCTCGTAGGTCTGCCGGAGGTCGCCGACGGCGAGGTTGTGGACGTGGACGTGGTCGCCGACGGCGATGTCCTGCGTGGCGAAGCCGATGATCTGGCCGTAGCGGCGGACGGGCTCGCCCGCCCGCGCCGGATGCCGGGCGACCTTGTGCCCCGCCCTGATGTCCTGGCGGACCTCGATCCGCCGGCCGTCGTCCTCGATGACCGTCCCCGCCGGGACGCTGGTCTTCGCGATCATCACGTCATCGGCGGGATTGAGCAGGATCGCCTTCTCGGCGAGCGCGTACGTGGCCATGCTTATGTCCCCTCGTGTTCGACCTTGGTCAGGGCTCTGAGCCCGTTGACGAACGTGACCGCCCCGCCGGGCACCGCGGCCGCCTCGAGCGCCCCGAGCACCTCCCCCGGTGTCGCGCCGTGCTGGTAGGCCCTGCGGATGTGATTGACCAGCGCGTCCTCCGACACGCCCCGGAAGGCCAGGATCCCCAGGGCGACCAGCTCGCGGTACTTGACGGGCAACCCCTCGTCCTTCGCCAGAGCCTGCCGGTAGAAGGCGTCGTACGCCTCGGCGAAACCGGGGTCCTGCCGGATGGCCCACTCCCATTCCGGGTACAGGTACCCGCGTGCCTTCCGCATCCTCCCGGCGAGGTCGTCGTCCTCGGTCGCCGTCATGGCCCCATGATACAGCGAGTCACCGCCTGGGCTCAGGCGGCGTCTTGATGGTCAGCACGGCCGGCGGCTCCGTCTCGAGCTGGATCGTCGTGTGATCGACGCCGAACCGCGCGTGCAGCAGCGCGTGCAGGCGCTCGAGGAGCCGCTCGCCGCCAGCCAGGTCGTCGACCACCACATGGGCGCTCATCGCCTCGCGGCCGGACGTGAGCGTCCACACGTGCAGATCGTGCAGGCGCCGGACGCCGGGGATCTCGCTCATCGCCTGCTCAATCTCCGCGATGGCGAGGTGGGGAGGCGTCCCCTCGAGCAGCACGTTGACCGCCTGCCGCAGCAGCCCCCACGTCCGCGGAACGATGACGAGCCCGATGCCGGCGCTGACGATCGGATCCGCGACCGTCCATCCCGTCAGCAGCACCACCGCCCCCGCCAGGACCACCCCCAGCGACGCCACCGCGTCGCTCAGCACCTCGAGGTACACGGCGCGCACGTTGAGGCTCTGGCCGGCCTGGCCATGCAGCAACCAGGCGCCGCCGAGGTTCGCGAGGAACCCGATGCCCGCCACCACGAGCATCGGGCCGCCCAGCACGTCGCGCGGCCGGAGGATTCGCTGGTAGGCCTCGACGAGAATGGCTCCCGCCACGACGAGCAGGACGAGGGCGTTGACGACCGCGGCCAGGATCTCGACGCGGTAGTACCCGTAGGTCTTCTGGGGCGTCGGCGGCCGCGACGCGATCCAGATGGCGAAGAGCGCCAGGACCAGGCCGCCCAGATCGGTGAGCACGTGCGCGGCGTCGGCCAGGAGCGCGAGGCTGCCCGTCCAGAACCCGCCCGCCGCCTCGAGGACGAAGACGCCTCCGGTCAGCAGCAGCGTCCGGACGAGCGCGCCGCGCGAGCGCGCCGCCGCGGTCTCCCGGTCGGCGGGGCTCATCGGGTGACGGGGCTCATCGGGCCGACCCTCGCGGCCCACCGCCCCCTCTCACGGGCTGCCCGCGGCGGCGAGAACGCGCCTCGAACATGGGAGGGCCGCTCCCGCCCGTCTCCGGGGCGAGGGGCGACACTCGGCCACCGCGGGCGCGTACCGGCGCGTGAGGGGACTACCGGTCGCGGAGCTTCCGCGCCGCCTCTGCGCGCAGCTTCTGCATCGCGTGCGTCTCCTGGTCGGAGTACCGCTCCTCCGTCCAGGGATCCGCGCGCATGTGGTAGCCGTTCTGCTCCCAGAACCCGGGCGGGTTCACGTCGAGGAACTCGAAGCCGCGCACCCACTTGGCGCTCTTCCAGAAGTAGAGCTTCGGCACCACGAGCCGGCACGGCCCCCCGTGGTCGGGTTCGAGCGGACGGCCGTCATGCCGGAGGGCCAGCAGCACGTCGTCGGCGACCAGGTCCTCGATCGACAGGTTGGTCGTGTAGTCCGGGTCGGCGTGTATCAGGACGAACTTCGCCTCGGGTGCCGGGGCGACCCGCTGCATGATCTCGCGGATGTGAACGCCCTCGAACCGGTTGTCGAGCCGCGACCACCGGGTCACGCAGTGGATGTCGCAGGTGACGGTCGTGGTGGCCAGGGCCTGGAACTCCTGCCACGTGAACGACACCTCGTGCTCGACGAGGCCGAAGCACCGGAACGTCCAGGTCCTCGGATCGAACCGCGGCGTCATTCCGTAGGTCAGCACCGGCCACTTCGCCGTCAGGGACTGGCCGGGCGGCACGCGTGCGGCACGCGTCGGATCGACAGGTTTCACGGGGGCCTCCTGGTGGCGCAGTATAGCACCGGCGTCACCGACCATGACGTGGCCGGCAGGCCCCGCGGGCGGTCGCGCGATCCTCACCCCGGGCGCGACTCGGGCCGGCCAACGCGGACGGCCGTGGCCGCCGCCCGCTCCGCGCGGCCGGCCGGGATCGCCGGGCTGGCGCGGCGTCGAGCCGGTCCCGCCGCGGTTTTGGCAGCCCCCGACCGAGACCCTATAATGAGACGAAGAGGTTTCCACCACAACGGTCGACAGCGGATGCGGCTGTCCTGCCAGGAAGGACGCACCCGACGCGATGAACGAGGAACGGAAGCTGGCGCTGTTCATCGACTTCGAGAACATCGCCCGGGGAGTCAGGGAGGCCCAGTACAAGGCGTTCGAGATCCGGCTCGTCCTCGAGCGGCTGGTGGAGAAGGGCAAGATCACGGCAAGAGCCACCTCGACACCTTCGCCCTCGTCTCGGGCGACTCGGACTGCTCGCCGCTGGTCTCCAAGCTCCGCGAGAACGATCGGTACGTCATCGGGCTCGGCGTGAAGTCGTCGTCG
>CAZWXA010000202.1:0-7069 GCA_964637755.1 uncultured bacterium
CCTCGCGGGCGCCCCCCTTCCGGGCCTGGCGCTCGGGCGCCTCCGGCGCGCGGACGGCCGCGAGCTCACCGTGCTGACGAAGGCCGGCGGCTTCGGCGCGCCGGACCTCTTCGAGAGGCTCCTGGCATGACGGCTCCCGTTCTCGGCATCACCATGGGCGATCCGGCGGGCGTCGGCCCCGAGATCATCTGCCGCGCGCTGGCCGAGCCAGGTGTCCGCCGCGCGAGCCGGCCGGTCGTGATCGGTGACGCGCCAACGATGCGGGCGGCGCTGGCGCTGATCGGGTCGCCTCTCTCGCTCCGTCCCGTGCGCGCCGTCGGCGAATGCCGGTGGCAGGCCGGAGAGATCGAGTGCCTCGACCTGGCCAACGTGGACCTCGCCACGCTTCCGAAGGCCACGGTCAGCGCGGCCGCCGGGCGCGCCGCCTACGCCTACATCGCGGCCGCGGTGAAGTGCGTCCAGGGTGGCGAGATCGACGGCATCGTGACCGCTCCGATCAACAAGGAGGCGCTGGCCGCGGCCGGCATCCCGCACTCCGGCCACACGGAGATCCTCGGCGCGCTCTCGGGCACCCGCGACTTCGCGATGCTCCTCATGGGCAAGGACCTCCGGGTGATCCACGTGACGACCCACGTGGCGCTTCGCCGCGTGCCCGACCTGGTGACCCGCGAGCGCGTGCTCCGCACCATCCGCCTGGCCCGGCAGGCGGTGGAGCGCCTCGGGATCGTGGCGCCGCGGATTGCCGTGGCCGGCCTCAACCCTCACGCGGGCGAGGACGGGCTCTTCGGCGACGAGGAGAAGACGGCGATCGGGCCCGCCATCGAGGACGCCCGCCGGGAGCACGCCAACGTGTTCGGGCCGCTCCCCGCGGACACGCTCTTCTCGCGAGCCCGGGGGGGCGAGTTCGACATCGTGGTGGCGATGTACCACGACCAGGGCCACGTCCCCGTCAAGACGCTCGGCTTCACCTACGACGAGACGACGAAGAAGTGGACCGGTCTCTCCGGCGTCAACGTCACGGTGGGGCTCCCGTTCCTGCGCGTCTCGGTCGATCACGGCACGGCCTTCGACCGCGCCTGGAAGGGGATCGCGAACCACGAGAGCATGGTCGAGGCGATCGAAGTCGCGGTGGCGATGCTCCGGCAGGCATGAAGGACCGGCCTGGCACCCGGGCCGGTCGAGTCGGGATGTCCTCGGGCCTCGCCTCGCGAAGACCGCTCGGCCGGAACCGCGGGCTCGGGCGGACACGCGCATGAGGTACCTCGTAGCGGTCATCGGCGGCAACGGGATCGGTCCCGAGGTGATGCAGGCAGCGCCATGATCCTCTCCGCCGCGATGATGCTCGGGTGGCTCGGCGACCGTCACGCGGACCCTGTCGCGAGATCGGCGGGCGAGCGGATCGAGTCCGCCGTGGGCCGCGTCCTCGGCGCGGGCACCACCAGAACCCCGGACCTCGGCGGCCGCGCCACCACCGCCGAGGTCGGCGACGCCGTCGTCGCCGCGCTCGAGGAGGGTCGATGACCAGCGTCCAGACCGCCCAGATCCGTCACTTCTCCGCGGGCCAGTCCATCTTTCGCGAGGGCGACGACCCGAAGGGGGAGGCGTACCTCGTGCACTCGGGCACGGTGGTGATCCGCAAGCGCGTGCACGGCGTCGAGCAGACGCTGCGCGCCATGACCGAGGGGCAGCTCTTCGGCGAGATCGCGCTCTTCTCGAAGGTGCCGCGCTCCGCCGACGCGATCGCCGAGGGCGCCACCACCGTCTTCGTCATCCCGGGCGACCGCCTCGAGCACTTCGTCCGCAACAATCCCGCCCTCGCGGTCGACCTGATCCGCAACCTCTCCCGCTGCGTGATCGAGGCCGAGGAGCGAGCCCGGTGAGATGACGGCCACCGATCTCTGCTTCACGCCCGCCGCCACGCTCGTCCGGCTCATCGCGCGCCGCCAGGTTTCCCCGGTGGAGGTGGTCCGAGCCGTCCTCGCCCGGATCGAGGCGGTCAACCCCCTCCTGAACGCGTACTGCACGGTGGCGGCGGACCCGGCCCTCCGCGCGGCCCGCGCGGCCGAGCGCGCCGTCATGAAGCGCGCGCCGCGCGGCCCGCTCCACGGCGTGCCGGTGTCGATCAAGGATCTGACCGAGACGCGGGCGATCCGCACCACCTGGGGGTCGAGGATCTTCGAGCACCACGTCCCGGACGAGGACGCGCTCGTGGTGGCGCGTCTCCGGGCCGCCGGCGCCATCGTCGTCGGCAAGACGAACACGTCCGAGTTCGGCTCCGGCGCCAACACCTACAATGCGCTCTTCGGCGCCACCCGGAACCCGTGGAACACGAAGCTCACCTCCGGCGGGTCGACGGGCGGCGGCGCCGTGGCGCTCGCGACGGGGATGGGACCGCTCGCCGAGGGCTCGGACCTGGGCGGTTCGCTGCGGACGCCGGCGGCGTTCTGCGGGGTCGTCGGCTTCCGGACCTCGCCGGGGCTCGTGCCCGTCCACCCAAAGGCCGTGGGCTGGGACACCTACGGGGTGCACGGCCCGATGGCGCGGACCGTCGGCGACACCGCGCTGATGCTGGCGGCCATCGCCGGCCCTGACCCGCGCGCGCCGATCTCCTATCCCGCCGACGCCCGCGACTTCCTCCGAGCCGTCCGGCGGCCTACCGTGAAGGGGCTTCGCATCGCCTGGTCCCCCGATCTCGGCGTCTGCCCGGTCGACGGGGAGATCCGGCGGGTGACGGCGTCCGCCCCGCAGGTCTTCGAGTCGCTCGGCGCCAGGGTCGACACCGCGCACCCGGACTTCTCGGACCTGCTCGAGGTCGTGCTCGTCAGCCGCGGCGCGCTGCAGGCGGCGGTCCACGCCGAGAAGCTTCCGAAGTGGCGGGACGTGATGCAAGACAACCTCGTGAAGAACATCGAGTACGGCCTCACGCTCACCGCCGACGACATCGGCCGCTGCGAGCGCCAGCGAACCGCGCTCTGGCACCGGGTGCGCAAGTTCTACGAGCGCCACGACCTTATCATCTCGCCGACGACCGCCGTCCCGCCCTTCCCCGTCGAGATCCCGTTCCCGACGGAGGTCGACGGCAGGCCGATGACGAGCTATATCGAATGGCTGCTTCCGACCTACGCCTTCACCGTCGTCGGCGTTCCCGCCATCACGGTGCCCTGCGGGTTCACGAGGGACGGTCTGCCGGTGGGCCTGCAAATCGCGGGGCCCTGGCGCGGCGAAGCAGCCGTTCTTCGCGCCGCTGCCGCGTTCGAGGCGGCTCAGCCCTGGTCCCACCTCCGCCCGCCCGTCTGACCTCCCCGAGGGCGAGAAACCCCGCGGCTCTCGACACCCACCAGTTCGCTGTTGGCCGGCGGGCGAGCGCCGCCCGAGACGGTTCGCCCCCGCCCCGCCGTCGCTCATCGGGTCGACCGCGTCTGGCCCCCCATGAGTGTCCGATCCCGTCCGATGTGTCGACACGTCTGACGCGCGGCTGACAGCCCCGTGGGGAGGGACATGCCAGGTCGTCGTCCCGGCGCGCATTCGCGGGCCGCCCCCGCTGGCACGCCCGATGCTCGCGCGTCCTGACGGCGTTGATGCAAACCTCCCGCAACGGTCTCGTCCCGTCTCTGTGCGCGACGCTCTTCGCGGTGACGTCGACCGGAGGCGCCGCGGCCTTCGCCGCGAATCTGCCGGACACCTTCGTCGTGCTCGCTGGCATGCGGGGAGTCGGGGTCGAGGTTGCTTTCACGGCAACGGCGGAAACGGAACGGGACGGCCTTCCAGCTTCGGTGCTGAGGGGAGACGTGGAGCGAGCGTTGCGACAGCGGGGGGTCCGCGTCCTGAGCCCCTCGGAGCGGCTCGAGGTTCCCGGGAAGCCGATGCTGCGTGTCTTCGTCCCGCTGGCAAGATTCCCCGGCAACTATTATGCGTTCGCGGTGACCGTCGAGCTGCTCCAGGAGGTCCGCCACGTCGCCGAGCCCAACCGGACTCTGATGGCGGTGACGTGGAGCGGGCCCACCTGGGTCGGCACGCTCTTCGCGGCCCACCTGTTCAAGGTGAGGCACCAGGTCCGCGCCGGGCTCGACGAGTTCATCGACGCCTACCTGGCCGTCAACGAGCGCCGGTAGCCGGCGCGTCCCGGCGAACGCCTCTACTCCCCGGTACTCGCGATCATCCCCTTCTACTCCGGGCTCTCGCGCTCGACGACTGGCTCGTCACGGCCCGAGGGTCACGGTTCGCGGACCTCCGTGCCGCGGCCGGGCGGCCCGACCTCGTCGAGCGCTTCGACTAGGTCGCCCGCGTGGAATGGGGTGCACCGACTGTCGCTCCCGGCCGTGGGCCGTCAGACGGGGGCGGGAGCGTGGGCCAGCGGCAGCACCGTGTAGCGGGCGCGTTCCGGCTCGATGACGAGCACGACCCGGTTCGCGGGGTCGTGGCGCCACGGGAACGGCTGACCCGTGTACTTGCGCGAGATGCGGTCCATGATCGTGAAATCGGGATCAGCGCGACGCTCCACGACGCGTCCGCGAATCTGAGCCTCGGCGTACGGGTTCTCCATGGAGAGGATGGACATGCCCACGCGCGCGTCACGTCTCGTGTTCCTCGCCTTGAGGGAGGTCTGGCCCGTGCTGACGAGGATGCGGTCGCCCTCGAGGTCGACCCAGACGGGCGCCACCTGTGGAGACCCGTCGGCCATCACGGTGGCCAGGTGGGCGAAGTTGGCGCCGCGGAACAGCGCCTTGATCTCATCGCTCAGCGGGATGACCACGCGGCTCCATCCAATCGCGACGCTCTCCCGCGCGACCCGGGGCGAAGACGGGGTGCCCAGCCCCGCCGCGAGCTCCTCACCTGCGGCGTCCCGGCCCGCGACGCCGCGGGGCTGCGCTGCGAGACTCCTCCCCCCCGTTCGCCGCGGGGCAGGTGACCGGCCCTCCGGAAGCCGGGGGCGCCAATCCCGGTCACGATTCCAAGGACGCGACCAGGTCGTAGACGAGATCGAGTGCCCGGTCGAGCGCCGCGGGGTCCTTGCCGCCAGCCTGGGCGAGGTCCGGACGGCCGCCGCCGGCGCCCCCGACCGCCTTCGCGACCTCCTGGATCAGCTTGCCCGCGTGATAGCGCCGCGTCAGGTCCTTCGTCACGGCCGCGATCAGGTTGACCTTGCCATCCGTCACGCTGCCCACGCAGACCACACCCGACCCGAGCCGATCACGAACGGTGTCGACCACCGCGCGGAGGCCATCGGCGTCGAGTCCGTCCACGCGCGCCGCCAGCACGGCGACACCGCCGACCTGCCGTGCCGAGGACACCAGCTCCACGGCCCGCGCCCGCGCGAGCCGCGCCTCCAGGGCGCCGAGCTGCTTCTCGAGCCCGCGCTGCTCGTCGATCAGCTTCTGCAGGCGCTTCGGCACCTCGAGCGGCGCAATCTTCAGGATGCCCGCGGCCTCGCGAAGCGCGGCCTCCTCCTGGCCGACGTGCTGGAGCGCGGCGGCGCCCGTGACCGCCTCGATGCGCCGCACTCCCGACGCGACCGCGCCCTCGTCGACGACCTTGAACAGGCCGATCTGACCCGTCTGGTCGAGGTGCGTGCCCCCGCAGAGCTCCGTCGAGAAGTCGCCGATCTGGACAACCCGCACGCGGTGGCCGTACTTCTCGCCGAACATCGCGATGGCGCCCATCCGGAGCGCCGCGTCCAGCTCGGTCCAGAACGAGCTCACGGCGATGTTGTCACGGACCTTCTCGTTGACCAGGTCCTCGATCCGCTCGATCTCGCCGTCCTTCACCTGCTGGCCATGACTGAAGTCGAAGCGAAGACGGTCGGGCGCCACGAGCGAGCCCGCCTGCGTCGCGTGGGTCCCGAGCACGCGGTGGAGCGCCGCGTGGAGGAGGTGCGTCCCCGTGTGGTGGAGCGCGAGCCCGAGGCGCCGCGGCGACTCCACGGCGACCGCGACGTCCTCGCCCTCCCGGAGCCCCCCCCGCGTCACCCGGACGCGGTGCACGACGAGCCCGGTCCCGCGCTTGAGCGTGTCGAGGACCCGGGCCTCGCCCTCGCGCCCGGCGATCGCCCCCGTGTCGCCTTGCTGTCCGCCGGACTCCGCGTAGCAGGGCGTCCGGTCCAGGATGACCTCGGCCTCCTCGCCCGCGACCACCTCCGCCCTCCGGCGGCCGTCGACCACGATCACCCGGATCCGCGCCGGCGCCGTGAGGCTCTCGTAGCCGAGGAACTCGGTCTCGGGGAGCCCCGCGAACAGCTCGATCGCGGATTCGCCGCCGGCCACCCCGTCGCCGAAGGCCGCCCCGGCCCGCGCCCGCGCCCGTTGCGCGTCCATCTCGGCGTTCCACGCGACCTCGGTCTCGTCGGTGATCTCCCACCCGGCGTCGCGCAAGACCTCCTCGGCCAGGTCCCTCGGGAACCCGTGCGTGTCGTAGAGGGTGAAGAGGAAGCGGCCGTCGACCACGCGCGGGTGCCCGGGCCCACGCTGCACCGCCGAGCGCTCGATGAGTCGATCCTCGACCTGGCCGCGGGTGCCGGCTCGCTCCGGGTCCTCGATGTACTCCCTGATCTTCCGCATCCCGATGTCGAGCGTCTCGGCGAAGCGCTCCTCCTCCGCCCGGACCGCGCCCTGCACCCGTCCCATCTCGGACCCCAGCTCGGGATAGGCGCCGGCCATGTTCTGCCCGACCCACTCGACCGTCCGCCACAGGAAGGGCGCGTCGAGCCCGAGCATGCGGCCGTGGCGCATGGCGCGCCGCATGATGCGGCGGAGCACGTAGCCGCGCCATTCGTTGGAGGGTGTCACGCCGTCGGCGATCAGGAAGACCGCGGCCCGCGCGTGGTCGGCAATCACACGCATCGAGACGTCGTCCTCGCCGCCCGCGCCGTATGGCTTGCCGACGAGGGCGGCCACCCGGTCGATGAGCGGGCGGAGGAGGTCCGTGTCGAAGTTCGACTGCTTGCCCTGCAGGATCGCCGCGACGCGCTCGAGCCCCATGCCGGTGTCGATGGAGGGCCTGGGCAGGGGCATCATCACTCCCGACGCGTCCCGGTTGAACTGCATGAAGACGAGGTTCCAGATCTCGAGCCAGC
>CAZWXA010000203.1:0-7063 GCA_964637755.1 uncultured bacterium
GGTCAGTCGGGCGTGATCGAGGCGCGATCGATCCAGCGGTGGCAGCGGGGGCAGGGGAGGCCGGGCACGTCGGACGCGTGCCCGGCGAAGAGCGTGTCGTGCTCGCAGGGCTGCGGCGCCGGCGGGCGTGGCGCGTGGGCGCGGCGGTGTTCGAGCAGGGCGGCCTGGGCCGCGTCGAGGAACCACGCCGGCAGGAGCGGGCGGTACCGCGTGAGGAAGCGCTGGAACTGGCCGTCGAGGATGTAGGTCGTCCCGTGGTCTCCGGCGTGGCGGCAGCTCCGGCCGTAGGTCTGCACGAGCGCCTTCGCGGTCTCGAGGGCGTACCAGCGCGGGTCGCGGGACTGGCGCGCCGCGGTCCAGGGGTCGCCGAGGTCGGGGTAGGGCATCTTCGTGATGATCTGGAAGCGCAGGAACTCGTCGGGGAGGTCGACGCCCTCGCGCAGGGACGGCGAGAGCAGCACCGTGGGCCGGCGCGATCCGCGGTGCTGCTCGAGCGAGCGGGCCCTGGCTCCGCTCGACTCGACGAACAGGATGCGGCGGGCCTGGGCCGGCGCGCGGTCGCTGAGGTCGGCGAGGAGGCGCCGCGCGGCGGCGTACGACGCCGCGTGGATCAGCCCCTTCTCGTGCTCGTGCGCGGCGAGGATGGACGCGACCTCGGCGTGGAGCGCCGGCTCGAGCGCGGCCAGCGAGTCCTTCGAGAGCGCGCCGACCGGCCGGTACACGATCGGCCGCTGGACCTGGCCGAAGGGTGAGTCGACCGAGAACGACTCCAGGGTGTCGGGGGCGAGGCCGAAGCACTCGGCGAGCACGGGGCGGGAGCCGAGGTACGCCGACGACAGGACCGTCATGTCCGCGGCGTCGAACAGGATCTCGGGCGCCATGGGCGCGACCGTGAGCGGGACCAGCTCGAGCGCCGCGCCGGGCTCCGGAGGGTAACGGACGGCCCACTCGGTCTCCGCCGCGTCGAGAAAGAACCGGACGCGCTGGAGTGCGCCGAGTACCTCCTGTTCCTCTCGCGACGGCGGCAGGTCCGCCAGCGCCGGGTCGTCGAAGACGCGGCGAAGATCCTCCAGGCGCGCGTGGAGCCGCTCCACCTGGTCCTCCAGCAGGGGCCGGTACTCCTCGGCCGCCGGGAGCCGGGGGAGCACCCGTCCGAACCAGTCCTGCATCTGGTCCGCCGTGAACGCGACGGTGAAGATCGAGGTGAGCTGGGCCTCGAGGTTGTGGGCCTCGTCGATGACGAGGAGCCGGCGGCGCCGGAGCTGTTCGCCCTGCCACTGGCGAAGAGTGACGAAATAGGCCGTGTTGGTGCAGAAGATCGGCCCGTTGATCGCCGCCGCCTTGGCGAGGATGTACGGGCACCGGCACTTCGGGCCACCCGGGCGCCGGCACTTGCCGTGGGAGGTGGTCACGCTCATCTCGGGGGGATACCGCTCGCAAGGGTAGTTGTCGCGGCCCTTGACGAGCTGGACCTCGGCTCCGAACTCGCGCTCGTACTGGTCCTGGAGGAGCTTCTGCGACGTGAGCAGGTAGGCGTCGCCGCTCCAGCGCGCGAGCGTCATCGCGATGTGGCTCTTGCCGACGCCCGGCGGCGCCTCGAGGAGGAACACGCCCGTGCCCGCGGCGAGGGCCGGCTCGAGAGCGGCCAGGAGCCGCACCTGCTCGGGGCGCGGCGTGAAGCCCGCGGGGAAGTGGGCCAGCAACTCGGACGTCATGGTGGAGATGATAGGGCCTTCACCACGGAGCCGGGCCCTCTCCTTGCCGTCGCCGTCCTCGTGCGGCGCGTGAGGAGTCGAGGCGGAGGGAAGCGCAGCGGAAGGCCGGAGAGGATGCGGGTCGCACGGAGGGAGGGTGATACGATCGAGAGAGATGTGGCTGGACGATTTCTTTCTCTTCCTGCAGCGCGTTCTCGACCGCCTGATTCGCCGATTCCGGCTCGGCCCGCCGCCCCCGCTGGCCGGCCGCCGGTTCCTGATCGTCCAGATCGACGGGCTGTCCCGCGCCGTGCTCGAGGAGAGCCTCGCCGGTGGCCGGTTGCCGTTCCTCGGGCGCCTGCTCGACCACGGGTACCGGGTGCAGCCGATGGCCGTCGGGATGCCGACCTCGACCCCGGCGTTCCAGATGGCGCTGATGTACGGCGTCAGGCCCGACATTCCCGCGTTCCACTACCATGACAAGCGGGCCCGGTCGGACGTCTACTTTCCCCGCGCCGGCGACGCCGCGCGTGTGGAGGCGGCGCACGCGGCCGGTCGGGCCGGCATCCTGCGCGACGGCAGCTCGTACGGCTGCGTGTTCACCGGCGGAGCCGCCAACAGCCTCTTCAGCTTTGCCATGATCAAGCGGCCGAGCGGGGCCGGGCTCCTGCGCGCCGTCTCGGCGCCGGTCGTCCTCGCGTGGGTGATCCTGAAGGGCGCGCTGGTCACCGCCATCACCCTCGCGCGGGCGCTCCTGAGCTTCGTCGCCGACCCGCTCCGCCGGCGGGCCCGCGGCTGGAAGTGGCTCGCGATCAAGCTCGGGATCTCCGTCTGGCTCCGTGAGCTGTTCACGCTCGCCGTGTCGCGGGACCTCTATCAGGGAGTCCCCGCGGTCTACGTGAACTACCTCGATTACGACGTCTTCGCCCACGGTTTCGGCCCGCGGCACCGCGCGGCGATGCGGGCCCTGCGCGGGATCGATCGGTCGATCCAGCAGCTCTGGCGGGTGCTCCGCCGCGTGCCGGAGTACGGGTACGACCTGTACGTTCTGTCCGATCACGGCCAGGCCCCCTGCCAGCCGTTCGCGGGCCTGACGGGTGGCCGGCCGCTCGAGCGGCTCCTGTTCGACGAGTTCCTCGAGCCCGCGGGTGCCTGCGAGGTCGGCGTGAAGACCGGGGGCCGCCAGCTCAGGAGCGGCATCACCGCGTTCCGGGAGTGGCGCGCCCCCGGCCTGTTCCAGCGCTTCGTCAACTACCTCGAGGAGGATTTCCCGTGGCTGCTCGGCCGGCTCAAGCAGGTGCGCGAGCGGGGGGCGGTGCGGGTGATCTCGGCCGGGCCCAACGCGCTCGTGTACTGGATCGACACGGACGAGCCGTTGACGATGCGCGCGGTCGAGGACCGGGTTCCGGGGCTCGGGGCGGCGCTCTCGCAGGCGCCGGGCATCGGCTTCATCCTGGCCCGTTCCGACGAGGGGCCGCTCTGCTGGTGGCGCGGCACGCGCCACGTGCTGAGCCGCGAGCAGCCCGGGCCGTTCGAGGGCCGCCTCGATCTCGACCTGGTGCTCGCGGGAATCCGCGATCTGATGTCGATGCGGAGCGCGGGCGACCTCGTCATCTATGGCAACGACGCGCCGGAGGGCAACGTCTCGTTCGTCTCCGAGCTGGGCGCTCATGCCGGTCCGTCAGCCGACGAGCTGCACACGTTCATCGTCCACCCGCCGGGCGTCCGCCTCCCGGGCGAGATCGCTCATCCCGCGGACCTGTACGCGCACTTCGCCCGCTACCAGGAGGCGGCGTGACGCCGCTCGTCGTCGCCAGCTACAACATCCACAAGGGCGTCGGCCTCGACCGCCGCCTCGACCTCGACCGGATTGCCGAGGTGGTCCGCGAGATGGCACCCGGCATCGTCGGGCTCCAGGAGGTCGTCCGCGGCGCCGGCCGGGGCCACGCGGACCAGGCAGGCTATCTCGCAAGGGTGCTCGAGATGGATCTGGTCATGGGAGAGACCCGGCTCCACGACGACGGGGTCTACGGTAACGCCGTGCTCACCCGTGTCCCCGTGCTCGGGTCGCAGCGCCACGACCTGACCCAGGGCGCGCGCGAACCCCGCGGATGCCTCCGCGTGGACCTCTCCGTGGACGGCACGGCGATCCACCTGTTCAACTGCCACCTCGGCCTGGCCCTCCGCGAGCGCCGCCGGCAGCTCACGCTGCTGGCCGGGTTCATCGGCGCCTCGGCCAGGCTCGCGGGGCCTCGGGTGCTGATGGGCGACTTCAACGAGTGGCACCCCGGTCCGGTCACGCGGCGGCTGCGGCGCGAGTTCGTCTCGCGGATGCGCCGGGTGCGCCGGACGCACCCCGCGGTCTTCCCCATCTTCGCCCTCGACCGGATCTACTGGGACGCCGACCTGGAAGGCGAGGAGCTTCGCGTGCATCGGAGCCGCGTCTCCCGCATCGCCTCGGACCACCTCCCGGTGGTGGCGCGGCTCCGCGTGCGGCACCGGGAGCGGCCGGCGCCGGCGCTCGTGGCCGCCGGCGACCTGCCGCCAGCCGAGTGAGTCTCGGTGCGGCGCACCGGGCCCGCTCACGGGTTTGGCTTGACAGGCCCTCGCGTTCTCATACTGTAGGGGCGCGCTCTCGGAGCGCGCCACGGGTGACGACCAGCCGGGAGGACACGCGAGGCCATGCCAGAGAGGCATGCTGACCGGCCGGATCGTTTCATGGGGCCGTGGGTCCGCGGCGCACGGGATGGCCTTGCGGAGACTGCATCCTGTCGTGAAAAGGCGTCCGGGCCCTGCCCGAGGAGTTGACCAATGAGGACGCGATCGCGCTCGTGGGCGGTCATCTTGTCGACCCTCCTCCTGCTCGCGTACCCCCTGGGACTCCAGGCCCAGGAAACCGGCCCCACCGTGGTCATCCGCGGGCCGGTCTCCGATAACCTCTACATCGCCGGGGGCACGGTGCACGTCCTCGGCGAGGCCGAGAAAGACCTGGTCGCCATCGGCGGCACCGTCAACGTCGAGCAGATGGTCAAGGGCGACGCGATCGTGGCCGGCGGCATCGTCACCCTCGTCGGCCCCGTCGGCGACGACGTCCGGGCGGCGGGCGGAGTCGTCACGGTCGGGGGAGCGGTCGGCGGCGACGCGGTGGCGATCGGGGGAACGGTGACGCTTGGCCCGGAGGCGCGGGTCGCCGGTCGCGCGTGGCTGACGGGGGCGAAGCTCGACATCGGGGGCCGGATCGGGCGGGAGCTCCGAGCGGCTGGCGCCACCGTCCGCATCTCGGGCCAGATCGAGGGCAACGTCCACGTCGCGGCCCGGAGGCTCGTGATCCTGCCGACCGCCCGGATCAACGGCGATCTCTCGTACACGAGCCCGAAGCCCGCGAGGATCGCCCCGGGGGCCAAGATCCTGGGCACGGTGCGCTATGACCGATCCGACTTCGCCGCGCGCGCCTGGCGGATCGGACGCATCGCGGCTGGCATCTTCCGCGTCCTGTTCCTGGCCGGGCTGATCGCCGCGGGGGCCGTGCTGCTGCGCCTCTTCCCGGAGTTCACGGTCTCGGCCGCGAGGACCATCCGGAGCGCTCCGTGGCCGAGCCTCGGCGTGGGTGTCGCCCTCCTGGTCGCGGTGCCGGCTGCGGGCGTGCTGCTGATGGCGACGATCGCCGGCATCCCGATCGGGCTCACGCTCATCGCGGCGTACTGCGTCTGTCTCCTCCTGGGCTATCTCATCACCGCCGTGTTCCTCGGCGAGGTCGGCGCTCGGTTGGTGGGACGGACTCCGGAGCGGTCAACGGGGTCCCCGGTCGTCTGGCTCGTCCTGGCGCTGATCGTGCTCGCGGCCGTTCGTCTCATTCCCTTCCTCGGGGGCCTGACCACCTTTCTCGCGCTCGTCCTGGGGCTCGGCGCCCTGGGCCGTCACGCCTATCGGTGCTACGCCGCCTGGGGGTCCCCCGGACCACCGAGCGCGGCAGAACCTCCGACGGGCCCGCCGCCGGGGAGCACGCTGCCCACGGGGACGCCGTAGCGGCGGGCGTTCCGACGGTCCGGCCGCGACGACGCTGATCGGTCTCCCGATGGAGCGGGGTATCATCCGCACCCCCTGACCGGCAAGGCGCTGAAAGCCCCGCCGTCAATCGCCGGGCGGCGGGGAGCATGACCGGAGGGAGCGACAGGACGATGGGCTCCGGGCAGCCGCCCGTGAAGCTGCGGCCGGACTTCGGGTAGACTGTGCCCGTGACGACGCTGGCTCCGATCACGAGCTCGCGTCGTCGCGGGTGACCCACAACTCGTCAATCGTTCGTCGCCACGGGGGGAAATGACGACGCCATGAGCGATCTGGCTGCGGAGCTCGACGCGAAGATCCGGCGGGGCGAGGGGATCGAGTCCGGCGCGGAGATGACCGAGGAGTACCGGCAGAACCTGATCCACCTGCTGACGATGCAGGCCGACTCCGAGCTGGCGGGAGGCTACGGCTACGTGCCGTGGATCACGAAGGCGCCGACGGTGGAGGAGAAGCACGTCGTGGCGCAGATCGTCAAGGACGAGCTCCGCCACGCGACCGTCATGTACGGGCTGCTCGCCGACCTCGGCGTCGACGTCGAGGCCCACGTGCGGGCCCACGACGAGATCTTCACCATGCGCATCGACGGCGACGCCGACATCGGCACCGCGCGGATCACCTCCGACAAGCGGGTCAACATCTTCTACTACCCGATCGAGACCTGGACCGACTTCGTCTTCTTCAACTTCTGCATGGACCGCGGCGCCGGGCACCAGCTGGAGGATGTCCGCGAATGCTCCTACGGGCCGTGGGTGCGGGCCATCGAGGGCATCTTCAAGGAAGAGACGTTCCACATCCGCCACGGCGAGTACTGGGTGAAGAAGCTCGCGGAGGATCCCGCGACCCACGACGAGGCGCAGCGGACGTTCGGAAAGTGGTACGTCCGCACGATGAACATCTTCGGCCGGCCGGGCTCGCCGAAGAACGCCCTCTACCGCCGGCTCCGGCTCAAGATGCGCGACAACGACGAGGTGCGCCAGGCCTTCGCGGCCGAGGTGAAGACGCTGTGCGGAAAGTTCGGCCTCGAGGTGCCACCGTGGTCGCCGGCGTGGGACACGCTCCCGGAGGAGGCACAGATCCCGGGATAGCCGGACCGTGCGTCCGCCGGGCGCAACTCCCCGGTGTCGCAACCGGACAGGATGTGAGGAGGGTCCAGAATGCGTTGCCGTCGATCGATGCTGATGGCCGTGGTGGAACTCCTCGCGCTGGCCGCCCCGGCCGGCGCCCAGGCGCCGATCCGGATCGGCGAGATTAACTCGTACAGCGGCATCGGCGCGCCGTTCACGGGGCCCTACCGTCAGGCCGCC
>CAZWXA010000204.1:0-1601 GCA_964637755.1 uncultured bacterium
TCGCCTACGATAGGGTCTCCATGGCGCCTCGTCAAATCGCGTGTGCTCGGCTGGCCCGGTGGACGGGGCCACGCGGTGTGGCACGAGGGGGCACCGGGCGGCGGTGGCCGGTCGCCCGGGAGGCAGCGCCCCACGCGCCGGGACCTCGCGGGGAACATCCGCCCGCGGGTCCGGTCGTGCTAGTGTGGGGCCGGCATGCGGCTGGCCTCGAAGATCTTTCTGGCCTCCTCGCTGGTGATCCTGGTCCTCGTGGGCGTCGCCGCCTGGAGCCTCCGGGCGGTGGAGCGGCTGGTCACGGTGAACCGGGACATCACGACCCAGGTCATGCCGGCTCTGCGCCTGCAGGCATCGCTGCGAGAGTCGTTGCTCTCCCTGGTGCGCCTCGAGACGAGGTACCTCATCCTGCACGATCCGAGCTACCGGGCGCTCTGGGATGATCGGGCGGCCAGGGCCGGGCGCGAGCTCGATCAGCTGGGTCGGTTCGTGTCCAGCGACGAGGCGCGGGCACGGCTGCGCGAGGCGACCCGCGCCTTCGGCCAGTACCGCTCGGCGGTGACGTCGGAGCGCGACCTGCTCCGTCGGGGACAGGTGCAGCGGGCGATCCAGGTATCGGAAACGGAGGCACGGGCGGCGTTCGATCGAGTCGAGGGCGGGCTGGATCGTCTCACCGAGACCACCCAGAGCGCGCTCGAGCGCTCGCAGGCGGAGGCGGCACGGCTGGAGGCGAGGACCTGGACGACGGTCGTGATCGCGCTGATCCTGGCCGTGGTCGGCGCGCTGGCCGGGACGGGGCTGATCGCGGTGCGGATGACCCGGTCCCTCCGGCGGCTCTCCATCGCCACGGCGTCGATCGCCCGGGGCTCGTTCAGCGATCCGGTGCCGGCCGATGCCGCGGACGAGATCGGCGACCTGGCCCGCTCGTTCAACGGCATGGCGGCCCGGCTCCGCGAGGTCGAGGCGATGAAGGAGGAGTTCTACTCGACGATCTCCCACGAGCTGCGGTCCCCGCTCACGGCGATCGGCGAGGCCGCGCATCTCCTGCACGAGAACGTTCCCGGCCCGCTGACGCCCAAGCAGGCTCGGCTGGTGGTCATCGTCCAGCAGAGCACCGATCGGTTGCTCCGCCTGGTCAACCAGGTGCTCGATCTCTCGCGCCTGCGCGCGGGGCTCCTCCCGCTCGAGCGGCAGTGGTTCGACCTCGACCGGGCGGCGGCCCGGGCTGTCGAGGAGCTGCGGCTCTTGGCCGACGAGCGCGGGCTGGCGCTGCTCCGGGAGTGCGGGCCGGGCGCGTTCGGGGTCTGTGGCGACGAGGACCGCCTGGTCCAGGTCCTCGTGAATCTCATCTCCAACGGCATCCGGTTCACGCCGCCAGGCGGAACGGTCACCGTGCGCCTCGTCGACGCCGGTCCCCAGATCGAGGTCGAGGTGGAGGACACGGGCTCGGGCATCCCCGCCGAGGAGCTGCCGTTCGTGTTCGACCGCTTCCGTCAAGCGCACGCCGGTCGCGGCGGCGCGGGGCTCGGGCTGCCGATCGTCCGGGGGCTCGTCGAGGCTCACGGCGGGCGCGTCTCGGTCGAATCCGAGGAGCGCAAGGGCAGCCG
>CAZWXA010000204.1:1701-7025 GCA_964637755.1 uncultured bacterium
GCGCCCGATGAAAGGGCGCGTGCTGGTCGTCGACGACGACGCCGCGATCCTCGACGTGCTCGAGATGCGTCTGGGGGCGATGGGGCTCGAGGTGACGCCGGCGAGGAGCGCCGGAGCGGCGATCGCCGCCGTCACCGCCAGGCCCTACGACGTGGCCCTGCTGGATCTCAGGATGGAGCCGACCGACGGCATCGCCCTCATGGAGGAGGTACACCGCGCGCAGCCCCGCCTCCCCGTGCTGATCATGACGGCGCACGGGACGATCGAGACCGCGGTGCTCGCGGTGCAGCGGGGCGCCTTCGACTACCTGACCAAGCCGTTCGTGCGCGACGAGCTCCGCGCGAAGATCTCCCACGCGCTGTCCGAGCGGCGCTGGGCTCGTGACCGCGAGCGGCTCCGCGCCGTCGGCGACATCCTCGCCTCGTCCGGCGCCACGGAGCGGGTGCTGGGGGCCGTCGCGCAGGCCGCCGTCGAGACCACCGAGGCCGACTGCTGCGTGGTGTTCCTGCTCGAGAAGGGCCGGCTCGTGCCGATGGCGAGCGCCGGGACGGAGCCGAGGGCCCGGGAGCCGCTGGAGAACGCGGCGGCGATGGCGATCGAGCGGAGCGCGCCGATGGCGTGCTCGGCTGCGGAAGGCCGGATGACCCTCGCCGCGCCGCTGGTGGTCGAGGGGGGGCCGGCGGGCGCCGTCGTCATCGAGGCCCCCGCCCGCGTCGAGCCGACGGACGACGACCTCGATCTGCTCGCGCTCTTCTCCTCCCAGGCCGCCGTTGCGCTCAAGAACGCCCACGAGCTGTCACGCCTCCGGAGCGGCGCGCTCGCTGCGCTCGGCCGCATGGCGGCGCAGGTCGCGCACGAGCTGAAGAACCCGCTCGGAGGGCTCAAGCTCTACGCCCGACACCTCGAGCGCCGGCTGGGCCGGGCCGGAGACGCCGAGGGCCTCGAGATCGTGGGCAAGATCGGCAACGCCATCGATCATCTCGCCGAGCTGGTCACGGAGATCACCACCTACGGGCGCTCGCCCGAGCTCAGACGCACGGCGACGGACATCAACGGGCTCCTCGACGAGTGCCTGTCCCTCGCCCAGGACCGGCTGGCCGACCGCCGGGTCGAGATCATCCGCGAGTACGACCGCGCCTGTCCGGCGGCCTGGGTCGATGGCCGCGAGCTCCGGAAGGTGTTCCTCAACCTGATCGTGAATGGACTCGAGGCCATCGAGTCCGAGGGCACCCTGACCGTCCGCACCGGGCTCGCGGACGGGGCGATCGAGGTCGTCATCGAGGATACGGGCTGCGGGATGAGCCCGGAGACGCGGTCGCGGATCTTCGACCTGTTCTTCACGACGAAGCCGAACGGCACGGGGCTCGGGATGGGGATCGCCCGCACGGTCGTGGATCAGCACGGCGGCCAGCTGCATATCGAGACCGCGCCCGGCAAGGGCACCCGCGTGCACGCCCGCCTGCCCCTTGCCGGCACCTGACGCGATGAGGGGGGAGCCTGCCGTGAGTCGCCCCCGAACCCTGGTCGTGGACGACGAGCCGACCATCGCCGACGGGCTTTCGATGGTCCTCTCGGCGGAGGGGCACAGCGTCCGGGCGGCGGGCTCCGTCGCGGCGGCACTGGCCGAGCAGAACGAGCACGAGTTCGACCTGGCCGTCATCGACATGGTGCTGCCCGACGGCGATGGACTGCGGCTCCTGAAGGAGCTCCGGACGCGGGACGCGTCGATCGAGGTGATCGTCGTCACGGCGCACGGGTCCATCCCCAAGGCGGTCGAGGCGATCAAGGCCGGTGCCTTCTACTTCGTTGCCAAGCCATTCGACCCGGACGAGCTGCTGGCGCTCGCCGCCAAGGCCCTCGAGCACCGGCGGCTCATCGCGGACACCGCCGACCTGCGCCGCCGCCTGGTCGAGCAGACGCTGAACGGCGACATTCTCGGCAGCGCCCCGTCGATGCAGAAGGTCTTCACGCTGATCGAGTCGGTCGCGCCCTCCGCCGCCAGCGTGCTCATCGTCGGCGAGAGCGGGACCGGGAAGGAGCTGATCGCCAACGCCGTGCACGAGGGCAGTCCGCGGCGCGGGGGGCCGTGGGTCAAGATCAACTGCGCCGCCTTACCGAAGGAGCTCATAGAGTCCGAGCTGTTCGGGCACGTGAGGGGGGCGTTCACGGGCGCCGTGGTCGACAAGGTCGGCCTCCTGGAAGAGGCCCACCAGGGCTCGTTGCTCCTCGACGAGATCACCGAAATGCCGGTCGACCTCCAGGCCAAGCTCCTGCGCGTGCTCGAGGACCGCACCTTCCGGCGGATCGGTGGGTCGAAGCCGATCTCGAGCGATTTCCGCCTGATCTCCTCCACGAACCGCGATCCCGGGCAGGCGATCAAGACGGGCCAGCTCCGTCAGGACCTCTACTTCCGCCTCAACACCGTGACGATCCAGGTCCCGCCGCTCCGCCAGCGGACCGAGGACATTCCGGTCCTCGTCAGCGCGTTCTTCGAGCGCTACCGGTCCCGGCACGCCCGCCCGGTGGTCGGTATCGCCCCGGACGCGTACCGGCGGCTCCTCGCCTACTCCTGGCCGGGGAACGTCCGCGAGCTCCAGCACGCGGTCGAGCACGCCGTGCTCGTCGCGCGTGGGCGGGAGGTCGCGCCCGGCGACCTGCCCGAGCCTCTGCAAAACGGCGCGACCCGGGTCGCCCCGGCCGAGGTGCCTCTCGGCTCGCTCGAGGAACTCGAGCACGCCTCCATCCTGCGCGCGCTCGAGTCGACTCGCTGGAACAAGCAAGCCGCGGCGGCGTTGCTGGGGCTCCGCCGGCCGACCCTCTACGCGCGCATGCGCAAGCACGACATTCCCCAGCGCCGGCCCTCGGTCCCTTCCGCGTCGCCCTCCGGTCGCTGATTGCTCGTAGTCCCGCTGCCGGTGTGACGAGCACTCGCGCACCGTTGCCCACTTCTCAGGCACTGGGTCGCCCGCCAGCGGCTCCAGGCTGGCCTTCAAAGCCATTGTTCTTGCAGGGTTGGATGTCCGCCCCCCACGGCATGTCGGTTGCTTGCCTCGCCCCGGTCGGGAGGAGCCGATGAAGAAGATCGAGGCGATCATCAAGCCGTTCAAGCTGGACGACGTGAAGGAGGCGCTGACCGGGATCGGAGTGGTGGGGATGACGGTCTCGGAGGTGCGAGGGTTCGGCCGCCAGAAGGGACACACCGAGCTCTACCGCGGAGGGGAGTACACGATCGACTTCCTGCCGAAGATCAAGGTGGAGGTCGTCGTGTCGGACCAGATGCTGCAGAAGGTCGTCGAGATCATGGCGGGCGCCGCCAAGACCGGGAACATCGGCGACGGCAAGATCTTCGTCCATCCGGTGGAGACCGCCGTGCGCATCCGCACCGGGGAGCGCGACGAGGGGGCCCTATGAGACGAATCCTCGCGCTCACCCTGGTCAGCTGCGCACTGCTCGGGCTGGCGGGGATCGCTCTCGCCCAGCAGCCGGCGGCTCCGGAGACGCCCGCGGCGCCCGCCGCCCCGCCCGCGGAAGCCAAGCTCGTGGTCGACAAGGGCGACACCGCGTGGATGCTCACGTCCACGGCACTCGTCCTGCTCATGACGGCGCCCGGGCTCGCGCTCTTCTACGGTGGCATGGTCCGCCAGAAGAACGCGCTCGGGACGCTCATGCACAGCTTCATCATCCTGGCCCTGATCTCGATCCAGTGGATCCTCTGGGGCTACAGCCTCGCCTTCGGTCCGGACAAGGGCGGTGTGATCGGAGGGCTCGAGTGGATCGGTCTGCGCGGAGTCGGCGTCGAGCCCTACGCCGCGTACTCGAAGACGATCCCCCACCAGGTCTTCATGCTCTTCCAGATGATGTTCGCCGTGATCACGCCGGCGCTCATCACGGGGGCCTTCGCGGAGCGGAAGAAGTTCTCCACGTTCATCGTGTTCATCCTTGCCTGGGCGACGTTCGTCTACGACCCGCTCGCGCACTGGGTCTGGGCGGACGGGGGATGGCTCCGGACGCTCGGGGCGCTCGACTTCGCGGGCGGCACCGTCGTCCACATCTCCTCGGGTGCGTCGGCGCTCGTCTGCGCGCTCGTGATCGGCCGCCGCCGGGGCTACGGCCAGCAGCCGATGCCCCCCCACAACCTGCCGATGACGGTCATGGGTGCCGGGCTCCTCTGGTTCGGCTGGTTCGGGTTCAACGCGGGGAGCGCGCTCGAGGCGAATGGTCTCGCGGCCAGCGCGTTCACGGCGACCAACACGGGCGCGGCCGCGGCGGCGCTCGGATGGATGTTCACCGAGTGGATCTCGCGCGGCAAGCCCACGGTGCTCGGCGCGGCCTCCGGCGCCGTGGCCGGGCTCGTGGCGATCACCCCCGCCTCGGGGTTCGTGGGGCCGCTCTCGTCCCTCGTCATCGGCGCGGTCGCGGGCGTGCTGTGCTACAACGCCTGCAACCTCAAGGCGAAGCTCGGCTACGACGACTCGCTCGACGTCGTGGGCGTGCACGGCGTCGGCGGCACCTGGGGCGCGCTCGCGACCGGGCTCTTCGCCTCGAAGGCGGTGAACGCGGCGGGGAACGACGGCCTCTTCTTCGGCAACCCCGGCCAGCTCTGGAAGCAGCTCATCGCGGTCGTGGTGACCTGGGCCCTGGCCTTGGTCGTGACGTTCGTCATCCTGAAGATCCTCGACGCGATCATGGGGCTGCGTGTTCCCGAGGAGGACGAGGTGGCGGGTCTCGACCTGTCCCAGCACTCGGAGACGGCCTACGTGTTCGGGGGGTCCTCCTACAGCGAGTACGCGAGCGGCGGCGGTTTCGCGGAGGCGCCGCGCGCCACGGAAACGAAGCCAAAGGCGGGCCCGGCGCATTGACTGGACCGTGGGAATCGCCTAGAGTTTGGTCCCTGAAACCCGCGCGTGGCGTGGACAAAATCTCCCCAAGGAGGCGGACTGGATGACCCCGAAAGACGTGTTGAAGCTGGCCAAGGAGAAGGGGGCCCGGATCGTGGACCTGCGGTTCATCGATCTGCCGGGGCTCTGGCAGCACTTCTCGATTCCCGTGTCGGAGCTGAACGAGGGGATCTTCGAGGAGGGCCTGGGGTTCGACGGCTCCTCGATCCGGGGGTTCCAGACGATCGACGAGTCCGACATGCTGCTGATCCCGGATCCCACCACCGCGGTCATGGACCCGTTCACGGCGGTCCCCACGCTCGTGCTCATCTGCAACGTGAAGGACCCGATCACGGGCAAGTGGTACACGCGTGACCCACGCTACATCGCCCAGAAGGCGGAAGCCTACGTGAAGAAGACGGGCATCGCCGACACGATCTATATCGG
>CAZWXA010000205.1:0-7018 GCA_964637755.1 uncultured bacterium
CGTCCCTCTGCACACCAACAGGTAGCCGTCGCCGGCGCGAGGACGCACGAGGCCCTACCGGAGCGAATCGAGGGCCTTGCGCGCCTCGCTCGCCGATGGGAATGTCTCCGACCGGAGCGCGGCCTCGAGCTCCGTTCTCGCCTCCGCGTTCTTGCCTTGCTTGGCGTAGACCACTCCCAGGTGATAGCGAAGCTCGGAATTGTTCGGCGCGGACCTCGCGGCCTGCGTGATCAGCGTCTGGGCCCGGTCCAGGTCCCCCCGGTGATGGAGAAGCCAGCCGAGGGTGTCCGATATCGCCGCGCTGTGCGGCGCCCGCCGGTACGCGCGCTCGGCCAGCGCGATGGCCTCGTCGAGGTTCTGTCCGTCCTTGCCCAGAAGGAACGCGAGGTTGTTCAGAATCGCCGGATTGTTCCGATCCCGCGCGAGGGCCTGACGATACGCCGTCACCGCGGCGGGAGTCTGCCCGGCTCGATCGTAGAGCTGGCCGATGTCGAACAGCGGCACCGCCGATTGCGGATGCGCATCGGCTGCCCCCTGCAGCACCCTGATCGCCTCCGCGGTCCGGCGCTCCTGGGTGAAGAGCGCCGCCAGTCCGCGGCTCGCCCCGAGATGATGCGGTTCTCGCGCCAGCGCCTCTTGATAGGTGGTGGCGGCGTCCGTTGATCGGCCGACGCGCGCCTGAATCGCCGCCAGAAGCACGTACGAGTCGGGGCTCTCATGGAGCACGGCGACCATCCGTTCCGCGGTCGCGACAGCCTCGGCCGCCTTTCCGAGGGTCGCGTACGTCTCGGCCTGGGCCGCGAGCGGCGCGACAGCGCTCGGACGGAGGGTCGCTGCCTTCTCGAACTGGGCCAGTGCCTCCTCGAACCGGCGCTGGCCCTGGTAGAAGCGGCCCAGCTGCATCTGTGCGGAGCCGTCCGGAGGGGCTGCGGCACCCGCCGCCAGCAGCTCCCGCTCGGCAAGCTCCGGGGTGCCTCTCGCCAGATAGGCTTGCGCCAGCAGCGCTCTCGCGAGCAGGGCGGCTCCGGGCGACTCGAGGGCCGTCTGGGCCTTCGCGATCGCGCGATCGACGTCCCCGCTCGCCAGGAACGCTTGACCGGCCCGAACCCGCATCAGCGCCGGATTCCCACTCGCCTGCTCGGCCCGCTCGAATGCTCGCGCGGCCGCGGTCGCCTCGCCCTGGAGCACGAGTGTCCGTCCGAGCTCGAACTGCGCCAGGGCCCACTCGGGCTTCTGCGCCGTGATCTGTTCGAGCTCCGTCCGCGCTGTGCCAACCTCCCCCTCCGCTCGGTGGATGAGACTCAGGCCGAAGCGAGCCCAGAGCGACGACGGATCGCGCTCGGCAACTTTTCGCAAGTAGCCGGCGGCCTCCTCCGTCTGCCCGAGGTCGAGCTTGATCAGCCCCATCAGCAGGAGCCCCTGCTGAAAATCGGGTCGCTCGTGCAGGACCTCGGCGAGCAACGGCTCTGCCTCACCCAGGCGCCCGAGGTCGTGATAGATGGCGGCCAGCAGGTACTTCGCTTCGGAGTCTCGTCCCTCGGAAAGCCGCAGGCTTTCCTGCGCCTCGGCCATGGCGCCCGAGAGCTTCCCCTCGCGAAGGAGAGCAGCGGCAAGGCCCCGGTGCGCCGCCCCCGTCTGCGGAGCGATGTCGATGGCCTGCCTGAACATCGCCTCCGCCTTCTCGGCATCCTGGGTCGCGAGGGCAAGCTGCCCGAGCCTGAGGATTGCGCTCGTCCGACGGGGCTCCAGGCGAACGGCCTCTGTGAGCGCGGCTTCTGCCTCCTTCCACTGCTGCGCCAGCAGGGCCGCCGCCCCCAGGACCTCGTGAGCCAGCGCAGAGCCCGGGTGCTCCTTCATCGCCTTCCGCGCGTTCGTCAGGGCCGTCTCGAGGTCCTCCCGTCGCAGCGCCTCGATCGCCGCGCCGACCCCGGCGGGGATCGCCGGCGGTTCGGGAGCTGCGACGTTGCTCGCCGGCGTGAGCCCCAGAGGGACATCCTGCGAGCAATGCGTCCTCGCGGCCTCCACCCGGCTCCTCGGCGACGGGTGCGCGGAGAACCAGCCACCCGCACTCGATCCCTCGCGCGCGAGCCGCTCGAAGAGCGCGGCGAGCGCGAGGCACCCCGGTCGGCCGCCCGCCTCCGTCATGAGCGCTGCCGCGAACCGATCGGCTTCCGCTTCATCGCGGCGCGTAAAGGACTTGAGGCCCAGCTCCTCGCCGACGGGCGCGACGACCTGCGCGGCGGCGAGGCCGGCCGACACCGCAGGGCCGACCACTGGGAGGAGAGTCGTCACGGCGCTGGCGACGCTGAGCCCGGCCATCGTTCTGTCCCCGGCTTCGGTTCGCGCTTTCGCCGTGGCAAAGTGGCCGAGGCGCACGTGCCCGAGCTCGTGCGCGAGCATTGACTGGAGCTCGACCGCCGGAAGCCGCTGGAGGGCCCCTTCCGTGACGAGCAACGTGAAAGCGTCGGGGCACCGCGGGGTGGGGCTCACGGCGGCGTTGATGGCGTCGGCCTTGACGATTCCGAGCCCGATCGGGCAGTCCGCGCGGAGGCGGATGTCTCCGAGCCGCACGAGCCGCAGCAGCAGGTCGCCCACCAGCGCCCGCTCATCGGCCGTGGCGTCACGCACGCCTGCCGTCGGTCGCGGCTGGCTCGTCGCGCAGGCGGCGAGAACCAGCGCCAGAACAACCGTCAGCTTCCTGTGGCCGGGCTCGAATCGGGGGCCCATTGACCGCTACTCGACCACTATTCTACGGTGTGCGCGGGATCTGGACGATCCCCGACAGCAGGATGGAGTCCCGCTCGAGCCTGGCGCGCAGCTTGGGGATCCAAGGTCGTCGATTTCACTTGGCGGAGGGTGGGCCTCCCGCTACCGTAGCGGCTATGACACCCATACGGCTCGTGGCCATTCTTGTTCTTGTCGCGCTTGTGGTGGTGACGCTGCAACCGGCCCCGGCGGAGGCCCTCGAGCCGACCGTTGTGCTGCTCATCATCGGGGGGGCTGTCGCCGTCGTGGCCGTGGTGGCGGTCCTCGTGATCGCCAGCGTTCGAGAGAAGCAGCGCGGTGATGCGGAGGTGTCGCCCCCGCCCTCGGGCGTGCTGATCGCGCAGGCGCCATAGCTCGGTTGTAACGTCGACGAACGACCCCCCTGACGGTTCCGACCGGCACCGCAGGAAAACGTGCTTGCCCGGCCGGGCGCGGATCGTGGTCAGCGACCGACGTCTGGGCGTCCCCTACCTTCTCACGCAATTCGCGCGCGGCCGCCCTCTGGTGTGGCCCGACATCCCTCCTCAGGGCATCCGAGGCCGCCTTGAACCCGACCCGGGTTCGTAGACACCCCAGATCACACGAAGGTGCGGAAGGAATCCCTGCCGCTCAGTTTCCCATCACGAGACCGCCGTCCACGTTGAGGGCCTGCCCCGTCATGTAGTCGGAGTCAGGGCCGGCCAGGAACGCCACCACGCCGGCGACGTCCTCGGGCCGTTCGGGGCGTCCGAGGGGGATGCCCCGGATCCGCCGCTTCCACGCCTCGCCCTGTCCGAGCCCCTCGAGGGCACCCCACTCGCGGTCGATCTGCTCCCACATCGCCGTCTCCACCGCGCCCGGGCAGACGCAGTTCGACGTGATCCGGTGCGGAGCCAGCATCTGGGCGGCCGAGCGCGTGAGGCTCACCACGCCGGCCTTGGAGGCCGAGTAGGGCGTCATCAGGTGGTTGCCGCCCCGGTACGAGGCGATGGAGGCGGTCTGGACCAGCTTGCCGCGCAGCTCCGAGCCCGGGATGGGGTCCTGATCCAGCATCCGGCGGGCCACCGCCTGCAGCACGAAGAAGACGGCGCGGAGGTTGACGTCCATCACCCGGTCCCAGTCCTCGCGCGTCACCTCGAGCATCGGCTGGACGCGGATGACGCCGGCATTGTTGAACAGCACGTCGAGCCGGCCCCAGCGGCGATAGGGCTCCTCGACCATGCGCTCGACGTCCTCGCCGCGGGTGACATCCGCCCGGATCGCGGCCTGGCCGAGCTCGGCCGCGAGCTTCTCCACGCCCGCGCCGTCCGCGTCGGCCAGGACCACCCGCGCGCCGTCACCCGCCAGCCGTCGCGCGCACGCCGCTCCGATCCCCCGTGCCGCTCCCGTCACCAGCACCGTCCGTCCTGCCAGTGATCCCATCGCTCCTCCTCGTGTGATTCGTTCACGTCTTCATCGCGCCCGGCGCGGCGGGAAGGCAGCCCGCGCCGGCGGCGACGGCCACCGCCCCGCCCGCGCCGGCGAAGGCAACGGCGAACCCCGGCTCGAAACGGATACGCCGCCACGAGGTGCAGGCCTGCCACAGCGTGGCGTCGCCCGACTACGCGAATCCGGGCATGACCGCGCGAGCGAACAGCTCGAGCGCCGCGGTGTCCTCCTGATCCAGCATCTGGAAGAGGACGCGCTGGATGCCGGCGTCGCGCCAGCGCCCGAGGTCGGCGGCGACCTGCGCCGGCGAACCCGCCAGGAAGCCGGCCGTGCGCCAGCCCGCCTCGTCCTCGGGGAGTTGGGAGAAGACGGCGCGCGCCCGGGCGATGCAGGCGGCGACTTCACCGCCGTCGCGACCGATGGCGAGCGGCACCATGAGCGAGCGGGTGATCGTGTCGGGGTCGCGCCCAAAGCCGGCGCAGTGCCCGGCAAGGACCCCCCGCTTCTGCCGGTAGTCGTCGGGATCGACGCGGGTCACGTTCCACTCGTCGGCGAACTCGGCCACGATCCGCAGCGTGCGCCGCTCACCGCGCCCGCCGATGACGAGGCGGAGCCGGCCGCGGGGCGGCGCCGGGTGGCTCTGGGCGCTGGTGAGGGGGTAGTGGGGCTGGTCGAGCGTCACCGGCGCGCCGGCATCGAGGGCGCGGATCGCGCGGGCCCCGCACTCGAGCCGGTCCAGGCGTTCCTTGAGCGGCGGGAAGCGGACGCCGAACATCACGTGCTCGTACTCGTTCCATCCGGCGCCGATCCCCAGATCGAAGCGGCCGCCCGAGAGATGATCGAGGGCGGCGGCCATCTTCGCGAGCAGGGCCGGGTGGTAGAAGGTGAGGGGCGAGACCAGGGGACCGAACCGGATGCGACTCGTCCGCGTCGCCAGCGCGGCCAGCGAGGTCCACGTCTCGAGCGAGGGCCGCCGGGGCTCGCCCGTGAGGCCGGTCAGGTGATCCGAGCGGACGAGTGATTCGAACCGCAGGTCCTCGGCGGCGTCGGCGAGCCGGAACCAGCGCTCCCAGGTGAGCCCCTCCTGTCCCTCGATCATGATGCCGAACCGCATGGTCCCCCTCTCCTCGGCCACGACGCGACCTCCGACCGGACCTCGATGGCGAGGCGCCCTACGACGGTGAGGCCGCGGCGCAACTCGACTCGCGACTCCGGGCGATTTCCCTCGCCACCGTGCCGAGCCCGATGGTATCCGATTTCTCCTGACCGGCAAGCCCAGCCTGTGCGCCCGGCCGATGACCGGACGGCTCTGGCACGGCCGAAAGCCTCGCCGGCCGGGCCATCCATCGCACGCTCTGACCCTTCACCCGCCGCGAGATCGCAGGGGCCTCACGACTCCGGCGATTCCCCTCGCCACCCGGGTGAGCTGATCGCATCCGATTTCTCCTGACCGGCGAGCCCGGGTCATGGCCAGGGACGCGAAGCCAGCCCCTGGCGCGAAACCGAACGCCATGAATCGTATGCGGTCGCGAGGGACCGAGGGCAGGGCCGCCGCGGTGTTCCCCGCGCGGGACGCGACATCGATGCGTTACACTCTCTCTGCGGCGGCGACCACGTAGCGGCAGCGACGACCACCCCGGGAACTCCAGGAGGAGGTATCGGCGATGAGCGGACAGGAGCAGATGTTCAGCGCGAGTCTGGCCAAGGACGCGGCCTACAAGACCGGCCTGCGGAGCTTCATGGAGTACCGGGACCTCGGCGTCGAGACCGCGACGCACGGTCAGTTTCGCGCGCACGTGATCCGGATCAAGAAGGAGGCAGCGGGCGCCCATGAGCTGCACACCACCGGTCTGCACGCGCACACGTGCGACTTCCAGATGTTCTACGTGCTCAACGGCTGGATGAAGTTCGTCTACGAGGGCCAGGGCGAGCACACGTTCCACAAGGGCGACTGCATCCTGCAGCCGGCCGGCATCGTGCACAACGAGCTCGACTGCTCCGACGACGTCGAGATCCTGGAAATCTACTCTCCGGCCGTCCACGAGACCGTGGTGGTCGAACGGACGCCGGAGGGCGTCGCGGCGCGCTGACCGGCCACGGGAAGCCATCATGGCCAACGATCGTGGCCTTCTCCCGGAGGCGCGCCGCGAAGAGCTCGGCGAGCACCTCCAGCGGCTGAGCGCTCGGACCTCCCGGAGCGGACGAAGGCGGCCCCCGCCCTCGCCCGCATCGATGCCTCCGAGCGCCTCATCCGCTGCAGCCCTCCGGCGCGATCTCTCGCAGCCGTCTTCCCAGATGCCTCCGCTCGGCCTCGTTACTCACCAGCGCGAGGGCCCGTCGGTACGACTCGGCGGCCTCGGCGTGGCGGCCCAGCCGGCGCAGGAGCTCCGCCCGCGCGGTGGGCAGCAGGTGGTACCCGGCGAGCGCGCCGCGGTGGTCGATCTCGTCCACCAGAGCCAGGCCGCGCTCGAGTCCGCCCGACATCGCGACCGCGACGGCCCGGTTGAGCTCGACCACCGGCGTAGGGTGCACCTGGGCCAGCACCCCGTACAGGGCGGCGATCTCCCGCCAATCGGTGGCGGCGGCCGTGGGGGCCTGGGCGTGAACCGCGGCGATCGCCGCCTGCAGCGCATAGGTCCCCGGGGGCCGGCCGCCCTCGCGCAGGGCCGCCTCCACCAGTGCCGCGCCCTCCTCGATCTGCGCGCGGTCCCAGCGCGTTCGATCCTGATCCTCGAGCAGCACGATGTCCCCTGACCCGTCCAGGCGAGTCTCGCGCCGCGAGTCGTGCAGCAGCATGAGCGCGAGCAGCCCCTTCGGCCCGGCCTGAGCCGGCAGCAGCTCGACC
>CAZWXA010000206.1:0-7005 GCA_964637755.1 uncultured bacterium
GCCCTCGTACTGCACGGGGTAGAAGAGCAGGCCGTTGTTGTTCTCGAAGACCGGCAGGACCGACTTCCGGCTCACCGACGTCCAGCAGCCGAAGACGACCGCGACCTTGTCCTGGAGGAGCAACTGCTTCGCCTTCTCGGCGAAGAGATCCCAGTTCGACGCAGGATCCACGACCACGGGCTGGAGCGGCCGGCCCAGCACGCCGCCCTTCGCGTTGATCTCCTCGACCGCCATCAGCACGATGTCGCGCAACGAGACCTCGCTGATCGCCATCGTTCCGCTGAGCGAGTGGAGGACGCCGATCTTGATCGGCTCCTTGCTTCCCTGAGCCCTGAGCATCGCCGGGAAGCCGAACCCCGCCGCGGCACCGGCGCCGAGCGCGGCCGTTCCCTTCAGAAAATCACGACGTGTGACCCTTGCCGACATCCGCAGCTCCTTTCGTGAAGAACGGGTTGTCACTGCAGTCTCCGCGGACGCCTGGTCCGCTGCCACGACAGGGAGCAAGCCTCGTGCCCTCTCGACCGGTTCTCGATCTCCCTGTTTCCACGCGCGTTCTGCCAGGCGCAACCCGAGATCCTCGGCCGCGGCGCCTGGCGAGGTTTTGAGCGCCTGCCTATCGCGTGAGCACATCGCCGGCCCCTTCCGCTGCTGGAATCCGACCCTTTGGCCATTAGAAATCTCGGATCGTCGTCAATCCATGAGCCCGGATGCGACGCTCCCGGGCGCGCAGCGGGCCGAGGACTTCCGCGTCAGGGTTGGCGCGCGGGGAAGGAATTCAAGCCCGCTCCCGTTCGCTCAGCGGTGGTCGCTCGTCTCGAGATCGAAGCGGCCGTAGCGCAGCGCGAGGGTCGGGAGGACGAGGACGTTCAGCACGGTCGAGGTGGCGAGGCCGCCGAGAATCACGATGGCCATCGGCCCCTCCACCTCGCGGCCCGGCTCCCCGCTCCCCAGCGCGATCGGGAGAAGCCCGAGCCCGGTGACGAGCGCCGTCGCGAGGACCGGGACGAGGCGCTCGGACGCGCCGCGAAGCGCCGCCTCGGGCCCCCACGCCATGCCCTCTCCCCTCACGAGATGGTCGAAGTGCGAGATCATCATGATCGAGTTTCGCATCGTGATTCCGAAGAGCGTGACGAAGCCCACGAGGGAGCCGACCGAGAGCCACCCGCCCGTCATGAAGACCGCGAGCACGCCGCCCACCAGGGCGAAGGGCAGGTTCGCCAGCACGAGGAGCAGGTGGCTCGGGCGGCGGAAGACGAGGGCGAGCAGCAGGAGGATTACCGCGGCCGCGATCAGGGAATGCAGGATCAGCTCGTGCCCCGCGCGGGCTCTGGCCTCGGTCACGCCCGCGAACGCGGCGTAGACGCCCGGAGGAAAGGCCACCTCCGCCCGGATCTTCTTTCGCGCCTCGGCGACGAACGAGCTGGGATCGCGCCCGCTGACGTTGGCCGTCACCGCCTGCCGGCGCCGGGCGCCCTCGTGGAGGAGGGCGTAGCGGCCGGTAGTCTGGGAGATCTCCGCCAGCTCCCGGAGCGGCACCCGCACGCCGTCCCCGTTCCTGAGCGCGAGCGCTCCGATCCCCTCCGGGTCCCGTCTCACCGCCTGGTCGAGGATCACCACCACGTCCACCACGCGGCCGCCCTCATAGGTCTGGCCGACGAGGGTCCCCTGGTAGGCCGTCTGGACGGCCTCGAGCACGTCGAGCGGGCGGAAGCCGAACTGCCCGAGCCGGTCCGGCCTGATCCGGATGGCCATCTGCGGCGCGCCCGGCGGCGAGGCCACCTGGACGTCGACCGCTCCCGTGATCCCCGAGACGACACGCGCCACCTCCTGCGCCTTGCCGTCGATCACGTCGAGATCGTCGCCGAAGATGTTGACGACGACCTGGGCCGTCGTCCCCGAGAGCGTTTCCTCGACCCGCTCGGTGAGGAACGTCTTGATGGCGAAGTACGCCCCGGGGAATCGCGCGAGCGCCTCGCGGATTTCCACTTGCACCCGCTCCGCTTCCTCGCCCGCCACGGACTTGAGGTCGACGTGGAACTCGCTGTAGTGGGGACCCCAGGTGTCGTCCGACTTCTCGGCTCGCCCGACCTGCTGCGCCACCGACCGGATGTGCGGGTTCCGGAGCAGCTCGCGCGTGACCTTCTCGCCGAGGCGGAGCGACTCCTGGAGGGACGTCCCGGGGAGCCCCGACATGTGCACGATGAAGTGCCCCTCGCGCAGCTCGGGCAGGAACGCTCCGCCGAAGAACGGCAGCGTCGCCGCGGCGCCCAGGCAGAGGCCGAGGGACAGTCCGATCACGAGTCTCGGCCGCGTGGCGATCGCGGCGAGGAGGCGCCGGTACCGGCCCTTGAGCGCTCGCAGAAAGCGAGGCTCCCCGCCCCGGACCCGCCGGGACAGGAAGGCCAGCGAGAGCGCCGGGGTGACGCTCATCGCGACCAGGAGCGAGGCGAGCACCGCCAGGATATAGGCGATGCCGAGCGGGGCGAAGAGTCGCCCCTGGAGCCCGGACAGGAAGAGGACGGGGAGGAAGACCAGCGCCACGACGAACGTGGCGTAGACGACGGCGCCCCGCACCTCGAGCGAGGCGTCGAGCACCACGCGGAACCGCGAGCGGGGTTCCGGGCTCGCCTGGTTCTCGCGCAGGCGGCGGAAGATGTTCTCGACGTCGATGATCGCGTCGTCCACCACCTCGCCGACGGCGATGGCGAGACCGCCGAGGGTCAGCGTGTTCAGGGTGATGCCGAGCCGGTCGAGGGCGATGACGGCCGCCAGCAGCGAGAGTGGGATCGCCGTCAGCGAGATGACGGCGGCGCGCAGGTTGAAGAGGAAGAGGAAGAGGACCACGGAGACGAGCACGCCGCCCAGGAGCAGCGAGAAGCTGACGTTGTCGATCGCGGTCTGCACGAAGGTCGCGGGGCGGAAGAGCGCCGGGTGGAGCGAGATGCGCTCGACCTCGAGGGCGGGCCGGAGCTCCTCGAGGGCGCGCTCGACCGCCTCGGTCACCTCCTCGGTGTTTTCGCCGAACTGGCTCGAGATCACGAGGAGCACACCCGGGCGGCCGTTGATGGCGGCGTCGCCGACCTTCGGTTCGGCGGCCTCGACGACCTCCGCCACGTCCCGGAGGCGGACCGTGCTCCCCTGGTGGTGCGCGAGCACGACGTCGCCGAGCTGCTCGGGCCGGAGGAGCTGCCCCTCGGTGCGGAGCACGATGCGCTGGGTCGCGGTCTCGACGAATCCCGCGCCCCGGATCCCGGTCGCCCGGCGCGCGGCCTCCCGCACGTCGTCGAGCTCGAGGCCGTACCCGAGCAGCCGGTCGGGTCGTACCTGGACCTGGATCTGGCGCACCTCGCCCCCGAAGACCGCGACCTTGGCGACCCCGGGCACGCCGAGCAGGCGGGGACGGAGCGTCCAGTCGGCGAAGGTCCGGAGGTCCATCGCCGACCGCGCCTCCGAGGTGAGCCCGACGACGAGCACCATGCTGGCGGCCGAGGTGAGCGGCACCATGACCGGGGGCCGGATGTCCTGGGGCAGGAGTGCGGCGATGGCGAAGAGCCGTTCGCCGACGACCTGGCGGGCCTGCAGGATGTCGGTCCCGTCGCGGAAGATGGCGGTGACGACGGACAGTCCCTGGATCGACTCCGAGCGGATCGACTCGAGCTTGCCCGCACCGTTGACGGCGCTTTCCACCGGCCGGGTGACGAGCGCCTCGACCTCCTCCGGCGAGAGCCCGGGCGCCTCGGTCTGGATCACGACCTGGGGCGGCGCGAACTCGGGGAACACGTCACGCTTGGCGGTGGACGCGACGTAGAGACCATAGCCCGTCACGACACAGGCGAGGGCGATGACGACTCCGCGGAAGCGGAGCGACAGCTCGACGATGGCCCTGAGCACCGCGTCAGGCCTTCACGGCCGCCCGTCGGTGCGGTCGCCGATCGGAATCTGGAACTTCAGCTCCTCGGAGAGCAGCGTCTGCGCCCCGTCCACGACGACGCGGTCGCCGGCGGCGAAGCCCGCCGCGACGCGCCACCCGTTCTCGGCCGCGCTCTCGAGGGCCAGCGGACGGCGCGTGAACCGCTCCTCGGCGACCTGGACGTACGCCCACGCCTTCCCCTCCGACCGGACGATCGACGCCCGCGGAATCACGACCCCCTGCCGTCTGCCGCCTGCCAGAGGGAGGTACGCGATCAGCGGGGTACCCGGACGCAGCGGAACGCCGGCCGGGCTCACCCGGAACAGCCACGTCTGGCCTCTCGTGGTCGGGTCCACGGTCGCGCCGAGTGCGATCCGCTCTCCACGAAGCGGATGGTCCTCGTGTCCGAGCGCGACGATGCGGGCGGTCGGGATAGGCCCGTCGCTGACCTGGCCCGCGGGGAGATGCACCCGCGCCAGGAGCCGATCGAACCGCGCCACCCGCAGGATCGGCTGTCCACTCTCCACGGCCTCCCCGGCCTGCGCCAGCATCTCCACCACCTCACCGCCGCGCTCCACGACGAGCGGCCTCGCTCCCGTCGAGGCGCCGGCCGCCGCCAGCGCCGCCTCGATGAGGCGAACCGTCTCCCGGAGGGCCCGGAGCCTGGCCTCCTCGCCCTTCACCCGCGCCTCGGCCTCCTCCCGCGCGCGGTCCGAGACGATCTTCCCCTCGGCGTTGAGGGTTCGCGCCCGCTCGAGGGCCGCGCGCTCGGAGGCGAGCGCTGCCGTCATCGCCTCGACGTCGGCGCGGGCCGCGGCCAGGCGGGACGCCAGGTCCACGCGCTCGAGAGGGGCCCACCGGGGCTGGACGAGTCCGACAACGGCCCTGTCGGGCAGGGTCATCCCCACCGCCGGCCAGCCGCGGCCGGGCGACGGTCGGAGCTGACCCGCGAGGGGGGCGCGCAGCGCGAACGTCAGAGACGGATCCTCCTGGAGCACTCCATGGGCGGCGATCTCCGGCTCGAGCGTCCGCGCGGCGAGCGTCTCGGTCCGGAGCCCGATCCGCTTCTGGGTTTCGCGGTCCAGGGCGACGAGGATCTCGCCGCCCGCACCCCGGGTGATCCGGGGAGGGACCTTCACCGCCCGCTCCCGCTCCCGCTCCCGGGCCAGTTCCTGGCGACCGCCGATGAAGGCCCAGACCAGGTAGGCGCCGAGACCGGCGATGAGGAGTCCCCCGAGGGCCCACTTCAGGAGCCCGCGGATCACTGCCCCCCCCTCGCCCGCGGGACCGGTGGTTCGCCGGCACCGGGAGGACTCCCGTC
The DNA here is from genome assembly GCA_964637755.1 of uncultured bacterium. Lineage (GTDB taxonomy): Bacteria > Methylomirabilota > Methylomirabilia > Rokubacteriales > CSP1-6 > AR9. The sequence continues at coordinate 5,232 of CAZWXA010000206.1, forward strand.
GAGGGCTCGTTGCAGGGCATCCTCGACCGATCCGAGCGCCAGCTGCGCCCGGTGAAGCGAATCGAGCCGGGCGCGCTCGGCGAGCACGCGCCGGAGCTGGATCCCCACGAGCGTCAGCCGATCCGCGTCGCCGGCCTCGAGGGCGCGCGCCGTCGCCCGCTCCTGGTCCTCGCTCGTGCGCAGCGCCGATCCGGCCTCGGCCGCCTCGCCACGGAGCCCGCGGTAGCCGGCGAGGGCTCCCTCGATCTCGCCGATGGCGGCCGACTGCACGGCCAGGAACCGGGCCGACAGCTCCCTTCGGCGTGCCTCCGCCTCGGCGATCGGCCCCTGGTTGCGGTCGAGAAGGGGGATCGTGACGGACAGGCCGAGCGAGAACTTGTTGTCGCCCTGGTCCCACGAGTATCCGGGACCGATGTTGACGTCTGGATACTGCCGGGCGACCTCGAGACGGAGCAGCGCCTCGGCAGCGGAGTACTCCGCCAGGGCGCGGCGGACGTCCGCCCGGTTCAGGAGGCCCGCGCGCTGGAGACGGAGCGCCGGGAACGCGTCCTCGGCCGGCAATCGATCCAGCTCCGGCCACACGAGCGGGACGCCGTCGATCGCCGCAACGGTCACGCCCAGCGAGCCGGCGAGCGCCGCCAGGCTTCCCGCCACTCGCGCCTCCGCTGACCGCGCCGCGAGCCGGGCGCTGGCCAGGTCGGCACGGCCGGCGTCGACGTCCGGCCGCGACACGTCCCCGATCGCGAGCCGCTTCTCCATGACGGTCACCGACTCCGCGCGAATTCGCTCCTCCGCGCCGAGCAGCACGAGCTCCTGCCGCGCGAAGAGGTACTCGACGAGCGCCCTGCGCACCCGGCTCCGTACGAGCCAGGCGGCCTGGGCCAGCTCGAGCCGCGCGACCTCGGTCAGGCGCTCCGCTTGCGCGATGCGGTGGCCGCGCTTGCCAGCGGTCTCGATGGGAAGGTCGAGTCCGAAGCTGAGGATCCACGGCGAGACGGCCGTGAGCGCGCCAGCGTTGTACCCGGGCGTCACCGAGATGCGCGGGTTTGGCCGGGCACCTGCCGTGAGGATCCCCGCCTCGGCCACGCCGACGCGCGCGCGGGCGACGTCGAGGTCCGGGTGGTAGTAGAAGGCGATCAAGGTCAGGCGGGTCAGGTCGAGGGGGCCGTCGGGACGCCCCCGTCCGCCCTCCGGAAGATGCGCATCGAGGAACTCGCGGAGCGCCGGGTCGGCGAGCCCGCGAGCGCGGAACTCGGCCTCGACCTTCACCGGCTCGATGGGGCGCGGCTGAAACGCCGCGCATCCGGCGCACAGCGCGGCAACAAGGAGCCAGCGGTTCACGCCGGAGGCCCCGCGCGCGTCCCCGTGGATGGGCCAGGTCTCCTACCGGGCCGGCGAGGACGCTCCACGGGCCCGCCTGCCGGGGTCCGTCCGCATCCTGTCAGACGGGATCGATCGGGGGGACGGCGGCGATCGCGCCCGCGCGATGGGCCCGGGTGAAGAGGAGCGCGAGCGCCGCCCGGCCCTCCGCGCCGAGCGTCACGGTGTAGTCGTTCACGTACATGAGGACGAAGCGCCGGCAGGTCTCCCGGTCGATGCCCCGGCCGTAGCGCATCGCGTACTCGAGGGCCTCGTCGGCGTGGGCATGCCCGTAGGCGATCGCGTCCCGGAGCCCCCGCGAGAGCGCCCGGTGCATCGGCTCGCCGAGGTCCCGCCGCATCACGTTGACGCCGAGCGGCAGCGGAAGACCGGTCTCGCGCTCCCAGGACTGGCC